>NZ_SCFT01000004.1:3694-16139 GCF_016617655.1 Erysipelothrix sp. strain 2 (EsS2-7-Brazil) | reverse complement strand
GGTGATGAAATCATCATTACTGATGGTAAAGGTAAAGAAATCGGAAAAGGCACTGTCAAGTCAGATGGAACGTTTGATGTGAAAACAGAACGCCCATTAGAACCTAATGAAGTGATTACAATCACACCCCAAACGGATGGGAAAGCAGGAACATCTACCAAAGAGACGGTATTTGATAAAGATGCTCATAAACCAACGGTGAATAAACCGAATTCGGGTGAAACCAATGTGACTGGAAAAGGAACCCCAGGTGATGAAATCATCATTACTGATGGTAAAGGTAAAGAAATCGGAAAAGGTACGGTTGATTCGGAAGGTAACTTTGATGTGAAAACAGAACGACCATTAGAACCTAATGAAGTGATTACAATCACACCCCAAACGGATGGGAAAGCAGGGACACCTATAAGTCTTAAAGTCTTTGACAAATATAGTCATAAGCCAGATCTTAACCCAATGAAAGATGGCGATGAATTAGTTTCTGGAACCGGAGTGGCTGGTGATGTAGTTATTATAATTGATTCAAAAGGTAATGAAATCGGAAAAGGTAGAGTTAATATACTTGGGAAATTTTCAATCAAATTAAATCGCAAACTGAGCGGAGGAGAAGAAATCTCTGCTATTCCTTATACAGATGGTATGAGAGGAGCTATGATTACTAAATCTGTAATGCATCAAAGTGATAGCAAAAATGTTCTTCCGCCGGCCGGAATAAGTAATAATTACTCATTCTTACTTTTAGGACTTTTACAAATAGTTTTTGGAATTAAAATATATCCAAAGAGAATGAGTGAAAAAGAATTATAATTAGACCTAAATTCTAAAAAAGTGCTCATTGAGAAACTATAGATTCGATCTCATAAACTTAGAGACACTTGGAAAACGCGGAGAAATTACCGCATCTTTAATTCAACGATCTTTAATTTACAATGTAGATAAACCTACTTCGAGAGTTATTAAATCTTCACCCCGTTTATGATAACGGGGTGTTTTTTTGTTATCGGTTTATAAAACCACACGCTATTCGTCTCAGAACCTATACTTATAGAGTTGTAACAGAAAAAAACCTCCATGTTATTGTAAATCTTACTAACAATCGCAAATATAAACAAGGAGATCATAACTTGGCACCAAGAAAGAAAGTTGATGAGTAAACTGAGCATGTTATTCACGTTTTCGGTGATAGTTAAAAGATTTATGGAACACGTAAAATAAAGACAATACTAGTCCAAGAAGTATCTGTCTTATAACGCAGACAAGTATCGGGAATTTGATGTTTGTAAACAGTTTGAAGTAAGAGTTAGTGACCCAACCTATGTAAGCGATGGATATAGCTAGAATTACATCTGCACCACTACTATTGATTTATATATTCGTGAGATTGTGGGACACAGTTGTGGACAAAAGAAAAATAGCAAATTGATTCATAAGGCGTTTGCGAAGATAAATTTAAGTTTAAGATTGACTTAATACTTTCATTCATATAGAGGATGTGAGTTTGGAAAATTGTTGAGTGGTATAACTCCAAATTGCTTCATGCAATAGGACACCGTTAGAATAGAAGCGACATTCTACTACTAATTTGTATAGATCTGTTGCCATTTCAAGGTGAAATCTAAACCAAACCAAATGGAATGTATTATATGAGAAGAAAACGTAAAAAGAGAATGAGTGGAATAATGAGACGCTTGAGATGGAAATTGAAAAAAACGGTACTTCAAATTAGCCTAATACCTAAATACACTTAGAAACGTGACGAGATCGGTCATTTCTTATCGACTCTATCATCGATAAGAAACAAAAAGCTATAGCGATAATACAGATTGAAGACCGATGCTCAAATATGCCCGAGATTATTAAAGTAGAATATCCAAATTATTATTACACATCAAACAAAATTCGGAAATCTATTGAAGAAAATAAAATAACAAACAAATTGATAACAGTAGATGATGGACTTGAATTTAAAACATTAGGGTTACAGTTAGGCGGTTGGGTGTGAAGATATATAAGTGTGATCCGTACTGTTCTTTTCAAAGTGGAACTAATAAACGCGCGAATGCAATCACACGAGGGTTTATACCAAAAGGAAAATCGATGTATAATATTTGCTTCAAAATTGCCTCAGTGTCGCGACAAATATTTGAGGTCAAAAAGATTAAACAACTTTATTTTTTCTTTCGGAATCGATTTTGATTTGCAATGAGTATCAAACCAATTACAAAACAAGCGATGGCACCATAGAGGGGTGCATCGGGGAGTCCATAGGGTGGTAGCGTTTTAACACCGTTACTGTGTGCTGGAAGTTCATGATTGCTTTGAGTAGAACGGGAATCTTGACTTGTAACAAAAACTTGTGAAGAGTGAGTGTTGATCGGACTTGAGTAAATAGGGGTTGTAAAAATAGAAACCATGCTTAGAATCGAAAAAAATGTTTGTTTCATAGTAGACCTCCACAAAAAAAAGGGATTATTAGTACCTTATACAGGTATCATACCAACGATTCTGTAAAGAATGAAACGAAATACTCTGAAAGACTTAATCGATTTACAAGATAATATTTCAAATTTACCAACTAAATGTAGCCCTATATGACAGTTTTGTAATGTTTTTCTAACAATTGTCACGAATGTTTCACCTAATTGCACTAATGGTGATTTAAAGGCTCTATGTGTTTGGTAATGTATCTCTATTAGCCTCTTTAAATACTTGTGTGATATATATTTCACAAATATAACCAATAATAATGATAGGATACTTTAAAGTCTATATCATTTTCATCACGTGTACGATGTACGATTTTATGAAAAATTATTTAGAAAAGAGGAGACACTATGTTATTTACGAAGAACCGTAAAATGCGACCGGTGAGTATCGTCGCATTAGTATTCGTACTAATTGTATCGCAATTGACAATTTCTGCTAATGTACCTGAGGAGGAGCTTCCCCACGAAGCGATGCTAACTGCGGTGATTGATTCCAAACAATCGAATGTCGTGATCGAATCACCTACGAAACCTTACACAGCGAAGGTAGCATTGACATTGAATTTCAGTGATTCAGAATGGATTAAAATTAAGGAAGAATTTAATCCACTCGTGTTTAATGTGCCCAACGAAGTTACCCTAGTCCATGTTGAGGATCCAGTACATACGGATAAAGACTTAAAGGCTGAAACCCTTCAAGATTTAACTCAAATTAAGGTCAAAGAAGAAACGAATGGATTCAGTTTCGATTTTAAAGATGTAGACGTTAATCCACAGTCGTTTAAAGTGGTGTATGAAATTCTTATTAATGAAGACTTAAAGATGGTTGATGGACAAAAATATCCAGCTATTGGATCCATTTTAGATCAATTAAGAACTGAAATCGATTCATTAGAATCACAAACAGATTATGTAAATGATGAAGATGAAAAGACACCCCCAAATGAAGTGAGCGATCCTAAGGAAGATAAAATTGATGAAAACGTGCCAGTATCGAATGAAACAAAGCCGGTACTCACAGGTGAAATTGAGTTGAATCTTAAAGGCGAACCACACGCTAAACTTCGGTATAAGAGTCAATTAATCAGTGAAAAAAATCCTGTGAAAATGGATAGTTATACAAATGAATCAAAAGATTTTAGTGTTGATATTTTCACAGATGACAAAGAATTTGTAGAAATTAGCTATAAAGTTAAATTAGACCAAGACTCACTTGATAAAATAACTGCAGATTCCACTATTTTTGATTTCCATTATTTAGAAAATGGAGAACGTGCTATATATAAATACGAACATGATTTTCCAGAAGAAATAACTCTTTTTACTGCGACCCAAGAGCAATTCATCATTAGTGACAAATTAGAGGAATACAGTACATCGAAGTTTGTACGTAAAAACCCAACATCAAATGATGGAACATTTAAACTTATTGTTGATGAATTACTTATATCAAACGAAGAGGCAGGTATTGAAGATCAGTATCGTTTCCAAAATTTAATTTCGTACAAAATTAACAGTTATATTTCTGATGAAATTATGAAAGGGACAGATTTAGATACGATTAAAGAAAGTTTAAAAGAAGGATTTGAATTTGCTACCGATGAGTACATGTTTAATCAATATTCTTTTAAGCAAATGGATAAATCAGAACTTGATAAACTCGAAAATTATCCACTTGTAATCAATGACTTTATTGCTTCAGGAAATAAAATTGAAGAAACATTCCCGGTTCAGCCAATCGGTGGCAGTGATCATAAACTGCAGGAAGCTGGGTTTAGCGAGATTAATGGAGGCTTAGAATTAAAATGGGAAGGGATTTTAAATTCAAGTCGTAACCATACGATGAACAACTTAAATCTTGCTTTCACAGTTCCACAAATTGTGAAAACATCTGGTCTTGAAAATTGGGATGTTAAGACGAAAGTAGTCATTAGCTACTTTAATGTTAAGAATGATGGTACGTTAGAACCTTGTAATCAATATCCTTCAGTTTCAGAAGAATTTAAGAATACATCAACTCAAGGAATTGAAGCTATTGAAATTCCGCTGGTTGAAAAAAATATTGTTGTAAAATATTTTGTAACGCAAACGTATATCAATGATAATCTGCAATTAGAAATTGAAGGGAATCAGTTGGGAAGACTCACAGCGTCACTCGACAACAAGCAGCTGCTACGTTCAGCAGACAATAAAAAAGTATATCCAAATTCAATCATCATAAAAGGTGAGAAGCGTGAGGAGGCAATGCCAACCAGTTTAATTTGGGATATTCGATATAATAATAATGAATTGGTTCGTAAGGAAAATGATGGGTTTAATTTTAGAATAAATAAAGATACCATTAAAGCTTACCGTGCAAACCAAGAAGATAAGTATATCGAGATTCCGGCAACCTACGACACAATGAAGTTTAAACATAGCGTAATCGTTGATGGTAAACCGATTGATGAGGATGGTCGTTTTGATGTGGTCTGGAATGATGAAGGGACAGAAGCGCAATTCCGTCTTAAGTCGAAAGAGACGTTATCGGAACCCGTAATGTTTAGTATTATTCTAGAAAATGAAATCAATAAGGAATACCAACCAGGTAAGACGATTCGTGATGAATTAGTGGATTCACCAAGTCTTAAGTTTGAAGGTGACGCAGAAGCGAAGTCTTTTACAAATGGACAGGAAATCACAGGCACTGAGCCTACAGAAGCTGAATTAAAGGAACGCGAAGCAACAAATTATTTAGTATTGTTGGATAAAAAACCTGTTATGATTGACTATCGAACCAAAGAAGTCATTTGGGGAGCCTCCATCAATACAACAACAGCTCACCGTATCGGACTACCAGGACTTTCCTATATAGACAAATTTGGGGAAGGACTTGAATTTGAACCGATGGATCGTGAGCATAAATTGCTTTTATTTAAAATTGATCCAGTGGAGAATTCATACCGTGAGTATGAACAATTCCGCCATGAAGTTCAAAAACTCATGGATGATTCAAAACTCGAATCAGAAGACATTTTTACTGCTGTTACTGAATTACTAGAGAAACCTTTAGTTGAAGAAGGTGAGTCGGACAAAACTTACGGTCAAGTTGCACAGTTACTCGATGATACATTAGTGGGATATGCTTCTCTTGAAGATCGAGAATCGTTACGTACAAAAGAATATATTGTTTCTCGACCGAAAGCTGATCCAACTTATGTTGATAAGATAAAAGGTATCGTTCTTAATGGTGATGGTAATGATGAACATCATTCTGATCCAACCAAAAATGATCTTACGAAAGATGCCGATATACGTGTTGACTTTGTTGATTCCGATAAAGCAGTCGGAAGTGGAGGAGGAGACGATAACACTTATTTTATTCTTTATAAAACAAAACTCCATAGTGATAAGCCAATGGATAACGTATCCAATCTTGGACAATTAATATTTGCTTCTTGGGTTCCAGGTGAAGGCAATATGATAACTTGGAAAGGTGGAGGCCACGTTTCAAAACAAGATTTAGGTGAGGTTGCGAAGTATAATACAATCCCTAAAAAAGAAGGAGTTGTAAAGGTAGTTAAAGATAATGAATTAAATCGTGAACGTTTAGCTGTTGAATGGACCGTCAACTTTAACTACGACATTGATCATCGTCGTATTGATCGTGTTCAGATGGATGTTGAAGATCGCATCGATAAAAAATTGGTTTCATCAGATCAAGCCAACCTTCAAAATGCTCAACTAAATTTAGAAAAAATTGAGAAACTTGAGTTTAAGGCTTTTGCAGTAGACAAAGAAGGGAATATTACAGAAGCTAAAGACGATGACGGAAAACCAATTATTAAAGAGGCAATTGTAGGTGAGGATCTAAAAATCACCGAAGATGAACAGTATATTCGTTACCATATTAATAAAGAAATGAATCCAAAATATATTTATCAATTTAAGTTAATTACCTTTATTGATACGGATGCTGTACCATCACAAACAAATTGTACTAATAAATCAAAAGTAAGCATGAGCGGAAACTTTACCAATCACGTTGCCTATGACCGGGCAATTATTCCTGATGGAGCACTCCAAGGTGATGTTGGTGAAGCGGAGGCAAATGTAACTTTTGATGAAAAAGTGCGGGTTAAAAAAGAAGGAATTCATGATCCACAATCAGGATTCCGCCAACAAATCAAATGGACGCTGACTTTGAATGAAACATATGAGGCGATGTCAGGTCTTAAAATTACGGATACACTCGAAAAGTTTCATACTTTCGCATTTGTTGATAATGATAACGAACTCGGAAAACTTAATGAAGGTGAAGCAACACTCACTAACTTTAAGTATGAAAAGTTTAAGTCGGGTCGCTGGGAAACTGTTAAACCACAGGACTATAGTTTTGAACTTGTTAATTTAAGTGGAGCAAATGATCTTCTAGATGATTGGAACACAGGCGAAAGTGGTTTTATCCTTAGGTTTTTAGAGGAAATTACTGTGCCGATTCGCATTTCTTATGCCACATTTGGTCAGGTGGTCTCGGATACAGAACTTCCGTTAAAAAATCTTGCCAAGATTGAATACCAAACTGGGGCGAAAGCGATAGAACATAATGTAGAAGCTGAAGTCAGCTTTAATATTAATGATTCAGGCACATCCTATGATGACGAGCGCATGGATTTGGGATTGTCTCTTCGTTACAACGATAATCAGCAAACAGATCCTAAGGATTTAGATGCTGGAACACCCATTAATAATGGAGAAATTGAAAAAGCAATTATAATTCTTTATCGTTACCAATCGGGATTACCGGATAATCATCATATTTACCGTATTGGTCGACCCAATTCAGATGGTTATCTAGAGTTTAAGGATTTAGAGTCGGGAAATTATATCATTAAGCAGTATGGAACTGCCAAAGCTTATTCTGTACCCAATTCGCTTGGATTTGTTAGTTCGAACCGAAATAAAGATAAAGATCATTCGGTAATTATTGATAAGAGTACACTTGAGTCTGGCAAGCTGGTTAATATAAATCTTGAAAAGAAAACAAATTTATTGAGTCTTTTCCGTAATGATACACAGGTTGAAAAACAGGATTTCGCAATTTATAATACGACCCCTGTTTTTGAAGTTAAAAATGAAGCGATTACTACAAATGACCAGTTTAAACCGAAAGAAGATCCGTTTGCTAATATCAATATGACAGTAACAGATACTTCAAATCACGAACAAACGTTTAAGTCCGATGATAGTGGTGTCTTTAAGGTTGGTACGGTTAATGGGGAAGGCGAACGTATTGATTTTGGTAAATATGCACTTTCACAACCTGAGCAACCCTTGAAGGGTTTCATCCATAATACTGAGACGGTAGAACATGAAATTAATTCAAACCCAAATGGAACTGTGGATGCAACAAGTAAAGTCGCTAAGTATCAAAATTATAATGCGGTTGCGATCTTAAATGTCGTAAAACGTGGAACGACAGATCCAATTGAAAACAGCTCGTTTAATCTTTATAAGAAAGACGACGACGGAAAGTGGATTGCTTACGATACGATTTATTCAGGTACTAAAAATAACGATGTCTATGAGGTTAAAAATGGTACAGCAACATTCTACAACCTTGAGACAGGTGCTTATAAGTTAGAGCAGGTTTCTGTCGATGGTCATTATTTACTCAATACGAAAGCACTAGAGTTTTTTGCATATGGACCTGAAGTCTTGACGATGAGTCAAGAAGGAAAACCAGAACCTATGGAAATCCAATTCGATAATACCTCAATGCAAGTGAACATCTTCAATAAAATCGAAGATACCTTGATTGAAGGGTCAAAATTTAAACTTGTAAAAGAGAATGTTGAGGTGGGTACCTTTACGATAACAGATAAAGATGCGGGTTATTCCTTGCCACTTGGACCTGGATCGTATTCATTGACGCAAATCGCAACAACTCAAAACCGTCCGCTCAATAAAAAATCTCAAACATTCACAATTGTTGAGAATGAAGAAGATGAAACGAAGATGGAACTTGTGTTTATGAACCATTTAGGCTCAATTGACATACAGTCCCATGGAACCGATGGATCATCGATTGATATTGAACACGTGGTCATCCAAGGGCCAGAAGGTGCGCTAACTGTCGGGCAACGTGGAGGATTATATAGTGGAAAATACGAAGTTGAAGAAATCAAATTAAACGAAGCATGGATTTACGTGGATACTGAACCGAAGTTTATAATTCCGGGGGAATATGATGAACCGACGGAACTCGATCAGGTCGTATCCATTTATGGAACCCAAGCAGAGTTTATTTACGCTAATAGCGATGGTGATGATCAGACGGTTGGATTGCTAACAGATGGAGAATTCAGCTTAACAAACACTGCAAATCAATCCGTTATCATGAACAGTAATCAAACATTTAAACACGTAAGACCAGGAACTTATGACTTCCAACAAACCAAAGCCCCAGCAGGTTATGGCTTGAACACGGAAATTCATGAAACGATTACTGTACCGGAAACTGTTAATGCAGATGAGGTTAAAATCGATCCAATAAAACACACTGTGGAGCCTTGGGTCTATGATCTCAAAGATTTTAAAAACTATCGTGGAATGGTTTCACTTGTAAAAACATCAGGTGAAGATGCTACCGTCCTTGAAGGCGTCGAGTTTGATCTCTATCAAGACAACAAACTGTTAATTGAGGGGTTAAAAACAAATGCTTTAGGAGAGATTAATGTGGGTGCATTGGCACCGGGTAGTTACTATTTTATAGAAACGAAGGGAGATGGCAATCACACCATCTCAGATCAACACTATTCATTTACCATTGCATCAGAAAATAAAGGTGTTTATCCAATTCAAGAAGTTGGGGTCAAAAACTACTATGCGAATGCAGTCTTCAAAAATACGGATCCAGCACTACTGGAAACTTATACAACGGGACACTTCAGCCTGTTTGAAAAAACCGATTCGGGTTGGGTTGCATACCCTGAGTACACTGATTTCACAATAGAAACAGGCAAGTCGTTGTTTGAAATTAAAGGGATTAAGCCGGGTGAGTACAAGTTACTCCAAACACAGGCTCCCGACCAAACAATTCGCAATACCTTTGAATATGAATTTAAAATTCCAACATTTAAACCTTCAACTGAGGCAGAACGTGTGAATATTACGTTAGATGATTACATTAATTATCAAGGAAGTCTCGAAATAGCTTTTGAGGATGAAAACGGTTCTTATAAAAAGGACGTTGTAGGTACTTATGGTGATTTACAAACGCCTGTAGTCGGTAAAGATGGGAGTTTAGTTCTTACACATCTTAGCCCAGGAAATCATGTTCTTACATTTACGAAAGCCGAAGATGCAATAGTGTATGATGAAAATATAAGCGAAGTTATTCCATCCGAAGCGATGAATGACGAAAAGATTGACATCAAAGCAATCGTACGTGTTGTGTATGGGCGTCTTGAAGTTAATTTAGAAGACGGTGACTCCCATGAACCTCTAGATTCTGGAAGTTATCATCTTAATGAGCTAAAGTATGATGTCAATTCAAAAGGGATGCTACAAGTTAATGATCTTGGTCCAGGTTCATATACACTTTCACAGATAAAGGCAGCCGACGACTACATTTTAAATTTGGAAAATAATGTAGCGTTTAGTTTGCCAAATACAGTACATGAACTGGAAAATGCGCAAATTAATAATATGGGTTCATTCCCATATGTGGTCTTGGATTCGCTGACACATGTCAACTATCAAGCACGCGTGGTCATTCACAAAACAGATGATCAACATGTCCCTTTAGAAGGGGTTACCTTTACGATGATGAAAAACGATCAAGCAAACACCGTTAAAACCAATGCAGACGGTATTGCAATGATAAGTCATATAAGTCCTGGATCCTATGTTCTAGAAGAGACTGAAACTCTTGAAGGCTATCAACTTGTTACTGATACGATTGATATTATTGTTCCAAGTAGCTTTGCAGGGAAACCAGACGATTTCGAATTTAAAGTGATTAATAATCGAATTGAGGTGTTACCTCCAGCTGGTATTGGATCAACACGATTGATGACTGTTGGCGGAGTTATCGCTTTAGGTCTCGGTCTCATTGCATTTACAAAGCATCGACGTAATCTCAAAGATAAAGATGATGTTAGATCCTAGTTAAAAATTATAAATTATATATTTTGAGGATTCATACTTAAATAGGTATGAATCCTTTTTTATTTAAACACACGATTATTTATTACTTTTTAATGATTAATCGTAAAATAATGCTTTAGCAATAATACTATAATTTCAAACAAATAACAGCCTTCGAAAAGTCAAATAAATGGTATGTGGTGCTTTTAAAACGGTTCTTTGTACTTCGAAGTAAAATTATTGTGAAATAAAGGTAGTATATTTGGAAACTATATTTATGTATGTTATGGTTTAGGCAAACACATAAGGAGGTTAACCGAGGATATTAGTCTAGTATTTAGTGGAATTTTTATTTGTAAAGGAGTCTAACAGATAATGAAAAAAAATAATTTTGTGAATAAGATAATGAGCACCGCCTTAGTTTTCGTTTTACTTGTCTCAAGCGTTGCATTGAACCAAAGTTATACAATATCAGCACAAGAAAACGAGGAGCTTTTCCCATTCCGTGGAAACAAACTACAAAATCCTTATATACGGTATACTGGAACGGATAAAACGATACCTAGTTGGAAAATTGCTTACACCAATAATATATATAGCGGTGAATCTACGGGTACAATAAGTAATAAAATTAGTAATAATTATAGAGATGTTGGAAAACCCAATTTTTTAGTTGGTGAAAAAAACGATTCAGAATCATCGGTTTTTAGATCAAAATCGATGCGTGAAGATGGCGCAACAACTGCTGAAAATGCAGCGTTTTTATTGTTGGGTCAAACCATTCAACTTCAATCGGGATTTGAGTATTATTTTAGAGCAGAATTAAAAAGTCCGAAAGGCAGTAATAATGGAGTACTTAATATCTATCCTGGAACTGCAACATCGGGTAAAGGTGGATTGGCTGCAGAGACCTTTAATGTTACAAATAAGTTACAAATAGTGAGTCTGCCGTTCACGCCTACGGGAGATGGCAAGGTGACTGTTTCGTTACGCCATTTTGCGAATAAGGATAAAAATACAAATTTAGAAATCCATCGTATGGGATTCTTTTTAAAAGATGATTATTTAATTCAAGAAGAAGCACATGCCTTGTTTAATGATAGTGATTTTACGGAGTTGATAGGAAGTGATACGAGTGAAATTCAAAAAAATATTGATGCTATACGTGCAAAAATAACAGCATCTGGAAATCCCTATGCGAGTGATGTTAAGGGATATGTAAATGAATTATTAGATAAAGCACAAGCGTTACTTGATCAAGCTAAAAAAATCGAACGTGATATTAATGCGACTTATGAGAATTTTGAGGATCGTGTACTAAAAGGCGATGTGACACAGGATACAATTGATGAGTTAAAAAATAGGATTAATTCGGTTGCAAGTCCAGGCTTAAATGAAAAACTAACCAATGATTTAAAAGAACTTGAGCGCGTTTATGAATTACAGGAGTTAAAACCTGTACTCAAACAGGAACTTGAAAGTAAAGCAGATGATGCTATAAAAAAAATTGAAAACTTACAAAATGTTTCTGAGGATGAAAAAAATGAAAAAATCGCTGCAATTAAGAAAGAATTAGAAAACGGAAAAATAGCGATTGATGGTGCCAAGAAACGTGAAGATGCAATAAGTGGTAAGGATACTTCATCGTTAAATATTGAAAAAATAGTAAATGAAATTAGCCTCGTTGATCAGAAGAATAATTCAAAATCAGATCTTGACAAGAAAGCAGAAGATGCGAAAAAAGAAATCGATAAGTTACCAAATTTAACGGAAGAAGAAAAGCAAACTGCAAAAGAAGCGATAGATCAAAAAACAAAAGAAGGTAAAGA
>NZ_SCFT01000004.1:792-3594 GCF_016617655.1 Erysipelothrix sp. strain 2 (EsS2-7-Brazil) | reverse complement strand
AGCTCGATGCAATTGAATCAAAATATGAAGCAATAAATACCGGTAATTTGGATAAACTAAAAGAAGATTCAAAATCAGATCTTGACAAGAAAGCAGAAGATGCGAAAAAAGAAATCGATAAGTTACCGAATTTAACGGAAGAAGAAAAGCAAACTGCAAAAGAAGCGATAGATCAAAAAACAAAAGAAGGTAAAGATGCCATTGATCAAGCTACTACACCTAAAGAAATTGATAAGGTGATTGATGCAACAGACAAAGGCAATAACAAGATAATCGATGAAAGTACACTTCTTGATACGAAGAACAAAGCAAAATCAGATCTTGACAAGAAAGCAGAAGATGCGAAAAAAGAAATCGATAAGTTACCAAATTTAACGGAAGAAGAAAAGCAAACTGCAAAAGAAGCGATAGATCAAAAAACAAAAGAAGGTAAAGATGCCATTGATCAGGCTACTACACCTAAAGATGTAGAGGAAGCGAAAAATACAACAGATACAACTGTAAAAGAAGTCGTTGATCAAAGCACATTGCAAGATGCCAAAAATAAAGCCAAAAAAGAATTAGAGGCAAAAGCAGAGGAAACGAAGCAAGCGATTGATGCACTTCCGGGTCTTTCACAAGAAGAGAAATTAAAAGCAAAAGCGGAAGTTGATAAAGTATTGAAAGAGGGACTTAATTCAATTGAATTGGGTCAAACTGTTCAAGAAATTAACAAAGCATTAAATCGTTCAATTAAAGAATTGGAACAGATTATAAAGAAATTAACAAAATTTGCACCTATTTTACCAAATGCAGGAATTACTTCAAGCAAAGTGGTATTGTATGGAATATTAACAAGCTTAGTTGGTATGTTATTCTTCGTAATACAAATTATGAAAAATAGATATAATCATTAGTTGATTTTAAATATTACTAAGTGTAGTTAAGTGTAGTTTAATCATAGAAACCATATATTACCCAGATTTTTGGGTATCGGTTAAATATTTCGATTTATATTTTGAATTAGCTATAAGCTAATCTTTCAGGAGCATTACCAAGTGAAGTTCATTGTTGGATAGAATCATGGTAATGCTCTTATTCTTATAATTTCTAAATTAACTTTCACAATACTGGATCATTTGATTCGATATAAAAAGTATTATCCATTTTAAATTTATATAAGAGTCTCATAATTTTCTCACAGAAAAAGATCTGTATCATGTCGAAAATGTTAAGTTAGATTTTGAAAAACGTTTTATTACATAATTTATGGACTCAATCATAAAGTATTTACAAAACTTAAGTGTTTTGTGAGCTAATGCTACGATCATATAGAATGACATAAACAAGGAGAAAACCATGAGAAAACGGAATAGGATATTCATATTTACACTGTCACTTTGTCTGTTAATTTCCCCAGTTTTTGCTTTTGCAGATGAGGGAAAGAGCCTTGATGAATGGTTCACAAGACCTTCTATTGCACAGTTCGTTGCAGATAAATTGTCTGTATCACGTACCAGCAGTGTTACTTTGGCGCAACTTGATACTTTAACTACATTTAATCCAGCAATAGGAGAATTAGAGGATATGGAGTCGTTTCTTGAGATTTCAAATCTTCGAAATTTGGAAAGTATATATTTGAGAAAACAGAATCTTAAGAATTTTGAAGGTGTTGAAAATTTTAAAAATCTTGAAAGTTTAATGGTTGTCGAATCACCAATTGAGAGCATTTCAGGTATTGAACTATTAACACAACTAACCTTAATATCTCTAGGATACAACTATTCGTCTTCATTTATTCAAAATCCAAATGCACTGAAACCGATTGTTGATGTAAAAACTTTGAAATACATAGACCTTAGAATGATGGATCTAAGCAACGATCATTTTAAGAAGCTTAACCAGGTAAATCCGAATGTTGAAAATTTAAATTTACATGGAAATAATTTAACAAGTTTTGAAGGTTTGGGTGTGTTCTCTAAAGTTAAAAACATAAAAGTAACACAAAATGCTTTGAAGAGTATGAACGGTATTACCGCTTTTGATCAACTAGAAAGTCTTGATTTAAGTAATGAATACTTTGATAAACAGGAAGGTAACGGAATTTTAGATTTATCGCTTTTAACACTTTGTGGTGAAAGCTGTATGTACTATGATATGGATCGTAACAAGGTCGTACTTCAATTAGAAAAAGGTTTTGATAATTATTATATCGATTTAAATCAGTTTGTTATTCCAACTAGTTTAGAGAATTCAAGCAAACAGTTTCATTTCAAATTAACAGACCTCTCTGTTGGAACATATAATAAGGAAAAAAATATTGTTGAGTTTAAACACGAAGAATTAGAGAATATAAACTTTAATGAAGACTTTATTGAAGTAACTTTAAAGGATCAACATAATCAAAGTTATGGACGAACATTCATTTATAGCGATATGCCGACAGATGAAATTGAAATGTTCAAAGTAATCTATTCAGATGGAATTCAGGATGAAAACAGTTTTAAAGACCAAGTTTATCAAGAACTGGAAAAAGGAAGTGCCACACCTAAATATGTTGGAAACTTGAGTCGTGTAGGATACCAATTTAAGGGGTGGAGTCCATCGATCTCTGAAACGGTGACAGAGGATGCTATTTATGTAGCACAGTGGGAAGCCAATCCAATATATAAAAAAACATACAATGTTACATATAAAGATGGAATTCAGGATGAAAACAGTTTTAAAGACCAAGTTTATCAAGAACTGGAAAAAGGAAGTGCCACACCTAAATATGTTGGAAACTTGAGTCGTGTAGGATACCAATTTAAGGGGTGGAGTCCA
>NZ_SCFT01000004.1:0-782 GCF_016617655.1 Erysipelothrix sp. strain 2 (EsS2-7-Brazil) | reverse complement strand
AGATGGAATTCAGGATGAAAACAGTTTTAAAGACCAAGTTTATCAAGAACTGGAAAAAGGAAGTGCCACACCTAAATATGTTGGAAACTTGAGTCGTGTAGGATACCAATTTAAGGGGTGGAGTCCATCGATCTCTGAAACGGTGACAGAGGATGCTATTTATGTAGCACAGTGGGAAGCCAATCCAATATATAAAAAAACATACAATGTTACATATAAAGATGGAATTCAGGATGAAAACAGTTTTAAAGACCAAGTTTATCAAGAACTGGAAAAAGGAAGTGCCACACCTAAATATGTTGGAAACTTGAGTCGTGTAGGATACCAATTTAAAGGGTGGAGTCCATCGATCTCTGAAACAGTGACAGAGGATGCTATTTATGTAGCGCAGTGGAAAAAAATTGGTGTAGTAACTGAAGAAAAAGAAAAGTTGCCTCCGACAGGAGTTTCAAATAGAGCGCTTGTTGAGATAGGAATAGGTATTCTATTCATAGCAGCCATTCCATTATTAATCAGTTTTAGACAAAAGCGAGTAAAATTGTAGGTAAATAGTTATAGTTATGAATCTATGAGCCATTAAGATTAGATTATTAAAAAGATTCTTATTTAGATTATACTATTGTGGAGTAGTAAACTAAAAGTAGACAAGTAAAAATGAACTGCCCCCAATATCTTGGACGGTTTAATTAAGAGTTAAACTAAAGGATTGATTTCTGTACTGTGCAGGAGTCAGTCCTTTTAGTTTGCTCTTAATTCTTTTGTTATTATAATAGTCGATATAT
>NZ_SCFT01000003.1:0-156148 GCF_016617655.1 Erysipelothrix sp. strain 2 (EsS2-7-Brazil) | reverse complement strand
TCTCTTTTTAACTCTGACGAGTTTTGTTTATTTATTTATCCGTATTTCTTTTTGAAATTGACGTTTCCTGTTTAGTTTTCAAAGACCATTTTCTGCACTCGGTTTCCCTTAGCGCTTGTATATAATACCACCCTCTTTATCCACCGTCAACACTATTTTCACTTTATTTTGTTTTATTTTAATTCGGTCTTTTACATCACGAATCATAAATTTTTTCTTACTTATATATAGGCAACCCGGTGATTAATGAACTATAAGTTAAAAAAGGCATTTCTGCCTTAAAGTGTTTCAATATAAGCATCATCATAAGACGCAAACATTTCTAACAAATCTTTTTTTGTGAGGTGCTCCTTTTCGGGATGAGCGATATCACGAATTATATTTCCATTGTGAAACATCAATAAACGCGATCCATAATCAAGTGCGTGCTGTAAATTATGCGTCACCATGATTGTCGTAATGTTTCGTTCAGCAACCATATTTTGCGTAAGTTTTATAATCGACTCTGAACTTTTCGGATCTAAAGCAGCGGTGTGCTCGTCAAGTAATAAAAGATCTGGATTATTCATCAATGCCATCAGCAAGGACAGTGCTTGTCGCTGTCCACCTGAAAGTTGACCCACTTTCACATGAAGCTTATCTTCAAGTCCGAGATTCAATGATCTCAATAAATTGACAAACTCTGCTTCATGTTTATGATTGATTGCTTTCGTTAAACTCATAAGTTTTCCTTTATTCGAGGCAAGCGATAGATTTTCTAAAACTGTGAGCGAAGGTGACGTTCCAGCCATCGGATCTTGGTAAACCCGAGAAATGGTCTTAAAGCGCTGATGATTTTTCATTTTTAAAAGGTCACGATTTCCAAATGTTAAGGTGCCTTTATCAGGATTAATCTGGCCACAAATTAAGTTTAATAATGTAGATTTACCACTTCCATTCGAACCAATTATCGTGATAAACTCCCCCTTCTCAACACTTAAATTTAAATTATGATAAAGCGTTGTTTCCATTGGGGTACTTTGGTTGAATGTTTTTGTTATTTTATTGAGTTGTAACATCGTGTTTCTCCTTTGCGTTTTTCCATTTTGGAAGCCTAATTTTATTCAACATTATTGCACTAATAAAGATCACAACAGTGATGAGTTTCATAAACTGAGCATCAATTCCCATTCGAATTGCAAGTGCTACAATCAAGCGGTATACAATCGCACCAAAGATAACCATGGTGGTCGATTTCAATTTTGTTCGCCCCAAGATTGTCGTACCTAAGATAACGGACGAAAGCCCTAAAACCACCATACCAGTCCCTAATGAAATATCAAAATATTTATTCACCGAAACTGCCAAACCACCACTGAAAGCGACGATTGCGTTTGCCAATGCCAAGCCAAAAATTTTCACAAGTCCAACATTGTGACCCAATGTGGTCACAAGTTGCTCATTATCTCCCGTTACTTTAAGTAAGTAACCTGTTTTAGTCGTGAGAAGTTGATCAATAATTACTTTGATGCCTAAAACTAGAATAACCATTACAATTAATTGGAAATTATTAATTAAAAACGGAGGTGCACCGAGTTTTTCCAACCATTGAGTTGAGAAGATGGTTTCAAATTTAAAAAGGGGAATGTTGGGTTTCCCTCCAGCAACTACAAGATTTATAGAATAAAGTCCCGTCATCACTAATATACCACTGAGTAGTGAGGAAATTCCGAATTTAACATGGAATAAACCAGTAACAATTCCGGCCGTTGCACCCGCTATGGTTGATATTAAAAGAGCCATCCATGGATTCAGGCCATTAAGAATCAAGATTGCACTCACCGCTGCACCTAATGGATACGTTCCGTCCACCGATAAGTCCGGGATATCCAAAATTTTATAAGAAATAAGAACTCCCATGGACAAAATGCCATATAGAAATCCTTGAATTAAAATATCAGAAATAAACGTTGAATTTAGAACACCCATTATTGATTTACCGCCCTTTCACGTATCGAATCAGGTATCTGAATACCCAATTTTGATGCTACAGCCTCACTAACATACAACTCCGTTTTCTCAGAAACATAAACAGGGAGTGATGCAATGGTCACGTTATTTACCAAAATTTCATAAGCCATCGCCCCTGCTTTTTCACCAAGATATTTATAACTTACAGATTCTGAAGCTAAAACACCTTGATCAAACTGCCCAACCTCAGCCATAAAGACTGGTTTGTTTACACTATTAGCAGTGTCAACAACTAATCCAGTAGCCGAAGCAATCATATTGTCATTGACGATATAAATCACATCGGTTTCTTGAACTAATTGTTGTGCAGCAATTGCGATTTCATTCGCTTGACTTACACCTTTTTCATTGACCTTCATACCTAATTTAGCGGCAATGTTTCGCACCTCATCAATTTGGTTTCTACTATTAATTTCGCTCGTATTGTATAATATCCCAATATTTTTGGCATTTGGCATTATTTCTTGAATCAACGCTACTTGTGTATCCAATGGGGGTAAGTCACTGACGCCCGTTAAGTTTCCACTTGGGTGAGCGAGATCATCCACCAATCCTGCCTGTTTCGCATCCGATACCGCGCTAAAAATCACAGGGATATCGGTGCCGTCTACCGCATTCATAGCGGCTTGAGCAGCTGGAGTTGCAATTACAAAAATTAAATCAACAGCATCTCGTACAAATTGATTTGCGATAAGGTTAGCCGTCCCAACATCTTCATTCGCATTTTTCACTTCTAAAGAAACTTTCTCTGTTAACCCAGTAGCATCCAACCCCATCTTAAATCCATCCAAAGAATCCGAAAGTGCCGGATGTTCCGCCCACTGTATCACACCAATTCTAATTTCATTTTGTTCACCACTCATACATCCCGTAAGCAGCACTGCACTTATTATGATCATTAATACTTTTTTCATATTTTCTCCTCCATTATCCAACAAAAAAGCCATGTACATAAATCTACACGGCTTTGTTAAAATGGTATGAGATTAATGGGAGCCTGTAGATTTTAGTAACACAAAACAGCTAATATCCACACGGCATATTAACTGATTAACTAAAATAATAATAGTAGCTCCATTGTTGGGCTTGATTGATTTTACTTATATTGTTCATTGGAATACCCAACCTTTCTTAACAACCATAACACTGATATTTTTGAGATGCAAGTAGTTTTTTCATTTTTATTCATTTCTTACAGAATGATGAATATTGTTTCATTTTAGCTCATTTCGATTTTCAAGGTCAGATGGAATTTCTATTCCAAACTGACTAGCGACCTGTTTATTTATAAATAATTTTGTCTTGTTTGACGTTGAAACCGGCAACTTATTGAGATCGCTTTTCTCCACAAGAATTTGATATATTAATTCTGCTGCATGCTCGCCAAGGTTATCGTAACTCAAGGATTCAGTAGCTAGAATACCTTCGTTGATTTGTCCATCTTCTGATGCAAATACAGGTACGTCGTATTTTGACGCAATATCTACAATGTTCGCAGTTGAAGCCACAACCATATTATCCGTTATATTAAATATAACATCGACTTTTTCGGCTAATTGTTGAGTTGCAATCGGTAATTCCTGCATGTTTGTTATTCCAACCGCAACCACTTCGAGTTCTTTCTCTAACGAGGAAATCACCTCAACTTGCGTTATGGAATTAATTTCACCCATGTTGTAAACAATTCCCATCCGTTTCGCTCGAGGTAAAAGCATCTTTATCAACGCTAATTGTTCTTTAATAGGTGCTTGATCACTAACCCCTGTGACTGATGATCCTGGATAATCCATAGAATCGACCAGGCCTGCCGCAACCGGATCGGTAACGGCATTAAATACAACCGGAATACTTGTACCTTCTGTCGCATTTTTCGCACTTTGGGCCGAGTTTGTTCCAATGGCATATATCAAATCAACGTGTTGCGATACAAACCCATGAGCCATTAATTCATTATTGCTATTTTCACCCTGTGCATTTTGATAGATAATACGATAATGCTCCGACCCTATCGTCTTATCAAGGACTTCTTTCATCCCTTCATACGTCGCATCCAAGGAAGGATGATCCGCAAACTGTAAAACACCAATCGTATATAATTTTTCTGGATTTGCATTCACACACCCACTTAATAAAACTAAAAGCATACAGATAATCATCGATTTTTTCATCTTTTCCTCCTTCAAACAAAAAAAGCTGCGAATGCAGCTTTTTAAAGGTATTCAGCTACATTCTACTAACCAAGACTAAAGGGTTAATATCGTGTAGCGATATTAACCTTTACCTAAAGTTAAAGAAAGTGCTGTTTTGTTTATGATTTTCGTTGGTCATAGGACACCAACCTTTCTGTAAAGAAACTTTAACATAATATGAAAATGGTTTCAATATTTTTCTGATAATTTAACCTGTATTTTCATAAATATGTAACACCTTTACATTATTGTGGTATAATTTTGGTATATTTTAAAGGAGAACCATATCACTATGTATACATGGAATTTAGATGCTCTATACAAGGGCTATGATGCAACCTACACTGCAGATGTAGAAAAGCTCAAAACAATTATTAAGTCAATGAACGACCTCGCACCCAATTTAAAAGATTGTGAAGATCTCGAGTCATTTTTAACGCTTGACTCAGAACTCAACACCCTCGCTAACTCATTAGTGAGTTTCGCCAGTTTGCAAATATCAGCAAATGCAAGCGATAATGAAAGCAATCGTTACATGGGGCAACTTCAGAATATTCTAAGTGAAACATCACGCGCTTATGCGTTATTTAGTCAATTTATGGCTGATTCAAAAGACGTTTTCCCACAATGGGTTAAAGCAAGTGCCTTAGTTAAAGAACACGAATTTATCTTGCAAGAAATGATTGACCTCAGCAAACACAACTTATCCCCAGATGTTGAAGAGGTAATTGCTAAGTTGAATATTAATGGTGCCAGTGCATGGAATCAATTGTTTGGACATTTAACATCAATGACGACAATTGAGTTTAATGGTGAAAAGCACACTATGGCTTCAATTCGAAATCTCGCATACTCACATGATCCAAAGATTCGTAAGGATGCCTATTATAAAGAACTTGAATTGTATGAAAAAATGGATGATTCGATTGCCTTTGCACTTAATAGCATTAAAGGAACCGTGAATACTAT
Source organism: Erysipelothrix sp. strain 2 (EsS2-7-Brazil) (assembly GCF_016617655.1). Taxonomy (NCBI): domain Bacteria; kingdom Bacillati; phylum Bacillota; class Erysipelotrichia; order Erysipelotrichales; family Erysipelotrichaceae; genus Erysipelothrix; species Erysipelothrix sp. strain 2 (EsS2-7-Brazil). The sequence goes on along the minus strand of NZ_SCFT01000003.1, from coordinate 150,980 downwards.
TTCTGATTTACGAGGTTACGAATCCGCATTGGATAAAACACTTTTCGATTCACGGATGAGCAAGGCCACCCTCGATGCATTGATGGAAGCAATCGAAGCGTACCTTCCAGTCTTTAGAAAGTATCTTAAACATAAAGCGCACCTGATGAATTATGAGAATGGATTGCCTTGGTATGATCTCTTCGCACCTTTTGAAACCACAAACCCTAAGACTTATACAGTCGAAGATTCTAAGGAAATGATTCTTACTAGTTTTGCGGAATTTTCCGATGATCTTGCAAACATGGCAAAAACAGCTTATGAAGATGCATGGATTGATTTCTTACCGCGTGAAGGAAAACGCAGCGGTGCCTTCTGCAGTAATCAATCTCAAATAAAACAGAGTTATGTCCTTACAAACTTTGATGGTTCTATTTCTGATATCGTTACGATTGCTCACGAATTAGGGCATGCATACCATGGCATGATGATTGAAGACTTGCCTATTCTCAATACAAGTTACTCGATGCCGGTCGCAGAAACTGCTTCAACATTCTGTGAAAATATCGTTTTCAACGCTGCCTTAAAAGTGTCAAGCGACGAAGAAAAACTCGTATTAATTGAAAACTCACTTCAAGATTTAACGCAAATTATTGTTGATATTTTATCCCGCTTTAAGTTTGAATCCGAGGTCTTCGAACGTCGTAAATCTGAATTCTTATTTCCTAAAGATTTAAAAGAAATCATGATTGAAGCACAACGTCAATCGTATGGAGATGGTTTAGACGCAAGTACGTATCATCCATATATGTGGGCATGTAAAGGTCATTACTACAGTGGTGGTTTAAGTTATTATAACTTCCCTTATGCATTTGGTGGCTTGTTTGCTCTTGGGCTTTATGCTAAATTTGAAAAAGAAGGGGATGCATTTGTCCCTGCATACCGCAATCTCCTTAAAGCAACAACAACATCATCATGTGAAGATGTCGCAGCACAAGCCGACATCGATGTTACGGATGTTGAATTCTGGAAATCCAGTTTACAAGTTGCAGCTGACCGAATTGAAATGTTTATCGCATTAACGCAATAATATCTTAAAAAATTCTATAAAAAAACCATAATCACATACAGCGATTATGGTTTTTTTATACTAGAGCATGCGACCTGAACGATCAAAGCGATAACGCGTTCCATTTATGGTCATTGTTGTATTTGATATCATTACGCAATCACTTGGATTTAAATAATACCAAGAACCGCCCAATTTAATCCAACCCTTTTGAAGTGCACCCGAACCTGTGGCATAATACCATTTTTGATTCAGTTTAACCCATTGATTCGCATACATTACAGAATCTGTACCAAATGCATAACTCGAACCACCAATGCGATGAATGCCGCGAGCAGTTCCGCCATGACTTAAGAAGTAGTACCATTTACCCCCTGACTTTGTCCATTGGTTTGTTAACGCAGCCCCTGATCCTGAAACATAAGACCATGACCCACTTGCATTTTTATACCATTGATTCGCAAGCATTGCTGTACTGGAATCAAAGACGTACCAACTTCCATTGATTTTTTTCCATCCCGTGACCATTTCACTGTTTGCATCAGCATAGTACCATTTTCCACTCACTTTAACCCATGCATTTTTTACAGCAGCACCACTTGAATTGAGATAATGCCATTTTCCTTTTGAATTTTTAGCCCATTTATTGAGTTTCATATCAGCATCTGAACCAAATTCATACCACGAACCTTTTATGAGGTGAAGACCTGATCGAAGCATCTTACCGTCATTAGCTGCATAATACCATTTCCCTGCAGATTTAAACCATTCATTTCTTAATGCCTTCCCATCCGCATTGAGATAACTCCAACGGCCTGATGCATCCTTAGTCCAGGTGTTTGCATACATCACTCCAGTGCTATTATTAAAGAGGTAAAAACTACCACCTATTTCACGCCACCCTTTTACCGGTTTATTGTTTTCGTAATAATACCATTTTGAAGCTTCTTTAATCCAACCCTTTTTAGGAGCGGTTGGAATTGATTCAGTCGTTAGATAATCTTGAGAAACATACCCAATCTGATTATTGTAAACAAGTTTAGCCCAACCATTTGTAGTCGGATATGCTTGAACAATCGTTTTTGCCGGAATTGTAGCTAAGATCCGGTTTGATGTCCCCCAACCACTGCGCATGTTAAGATCTTGTTTAACTGTATATTTCTTGGACGTGTCCGCAACAGTCACACGTAAATTTGGGGCACTCGCCTTTTTGACACCATTCGCTTTAAGTTTATTTACCGCATTATTAACAATATAACCCAGATTTGCAGGTAAATCAACAGGCATCGCCTTTACAGATACCGAACCATTCACAACAGGCATTGAGAGATAAGTCTTCATATAACCCGATGCCTCACCAAGATTGATAACTACTTGATCATTTAGACCCGAGTTCGTCGCATAATAGACCCCCGAATGAGTGCTTGAGCCTTTATATACGGACGTACTTGTTTGATTTTTAATCCGCGCTAAATCATAACCATTATGATCTTTAAAGCCAGCAGCTCGATCTGTGGTATACGCAATACCCGCTACTTTAATACCGTAGAAGGGATCTGATGCATACCTTACTGTGATTCCCGATCCTTTATTTCCAAAACTAAGTCCCGCATTGCGCCACTCCCCAACATCAAAGTAAGAACTTAATTGCTTTGACATATGATAATTAATGCTATTATAAACACCTGTATAGGCCAATGCTTGACTTGGATCAGAATCAACAGCATTCCATCCAAATAAATTAAACTTATTTTTCGCAAGCCACGATGTACCATATGCAGATTCATGCGCAGCCTGTGCGAATAAAAGCAGTGGATTCATTCCATAGAGATGACCACTTTCAATAAATGCTTGTTCATTTCCATACATTATTGAATCAGTTTTATCCAAATAACGAAGACGAGCATTTAAATCGTCGGCCCCTATATTTGAAAAACTTCGAACGGGGAGCCATTGATAATATGCATAAAATTCCCCAGGTTGATTGCCATCCATCATTGGTCGATTCAGTTCTTTGTCACTAAAAAAGTGTACTCCATCTTCTGAGTAATAAGGGTTCCCCGATTCAGGAAGCCATGATGGTGCTTGGGCATAAGTTATCCCCTGTTCACCACTGTTTGCGTACGTTTGAGAGAAGTACAGTGACATTTCACCATTTTTCACCCAATAGTAGTCTGGAGAAACTACTTTACGGTACCCATCATCATTAAGATTCCCACCTAAATAAATAGGAATCTTTTTATCAACATAATACATTGGAATTAAGTCAACTTTATTAAAATCAACATACCCTTCCGCACCTTGAATATTAACACGAATTACGGGTTTCCCTGAATCTGTCAACTCAGTTCCTTTATATTGCATTTTGTAATTGCTTGATATATATGTCATTGCAGATCCTGAAAGATTACGATTATCATAAATTTTAAGCGTCTCACTACTTGCAAGATCTTTAATTAGACCTTTTCGATCTGGAAGTGAATGCGCATATCCAGAACTCATTGCGACAATCCCTAAATGGCTTAACCCATCCTTTGACGTAACAACATAGCCACTTCCCATTTGGTTCATTTTTCCAATCGCCTCAGTCAGACTATTGCTTACAAAACTTGGTTTTCCGGGTGCGATACTGCCGTCATCTTGTATTTTTTTCACTGAATACGTATGTGATGCACTGGTTTCACGAATGAGGTGGCTGGATGCATCAAAATAATAGGCAGAATCCCCCACCTGTTTCCATTGCGATTTCACTGCGCGTCCCTCTGAATCAAGGTAATAAGAATGACCTCCGGACTGCGTCCACTGATCTTTAAGCATGACTGACTTCGCATCAAATAAATACCAATATCCACCAATTTGAGCCCAATCATCTTTGACTGCACTTCCACTTTTACTAAAATAATACCATTCGTTCCCACTTTGGTGCCAAACTTCCGACTTCATCACACCATCTGGTTTAAAGAAATACCAGAAACCGCCAATTTCTTTCCAATTTTTAATTGGATTTCCATTTTCACAGTAATACCAAGCAGACCCTTTTTGAATCCAACCATTTTGAACACAAAGTTTATCAACAGAGCTCAATGACTGAACAGGAATTTTCGAAGAAACTTCCGGTTTTATTTCTTGAACTTCTGGGCGTTCTTGTTCTTCAACTTCTGATGATGCCTCACCTTCCGTAGTCTCAGACTCCTTTTCAAATTCCATTTTTTGATTTACATCAACTTCTTGGGTGACATCTGTATTTAACCGTTCATCAAAAGCAAACGTATTATACGTAACAGACGTTACAAGAATTACCAGCGACAATAACAACGCGAGCATTTTTTTACTTTTCATCACTACAACCCTCCTCGGCACTCCTATTATAAACGATTCCAATCCATTAAAACCGTTCTATCCAATAATCATATATTAATTAATCTTAATTTTACCACGAATCCACCAAATAATTAAAAAAGCACTCTTGCGAGTGCTTTAACGTGCGCCACTGCCTGTAAGAACCACACGAATTGTTTTAAAAATAATCACGACATCTTGTTTAAACGAAAACGCATCAAGATACTCACGATCAAACACAAGTTTTTCAGCAGGTGTAATGTCATAGCCTCCATTAACTTGAGCCCAACCTGTAATTCCCGGCTTAACAAGGAGTCTTTCTTTAAATCCAGGTATTTCCGCTTCAAATTGATCCGTTAAATCTTTACGCTCTGGACGAGGACCAATTATACTCATCTCTCCAATTAAAACATTTAAGAATTGTGGTAATTCGTCGATACGAACCTTGCGAATAAAACGTCCTACTTTCGTAATGCGTGGATCATTCTTTTCGGCCCACACAGCCCCGGTATTGACCTCTGCATCAACACGCATCGAACGTAATTTATAGATTTTGAATTCCTTACCAGCTTGCCCTACACGTTGCTGTGTATAGAAAGCTGGCCCCTTAGAATCCACCTTAACAATAATTGCGAAAATCACAACAATTATAATAATAATTGGTGAAAACAATAGTGTTAAGATAAGATCAAAAAATCGTTTTAAATAAACGTATGGGTGTTTTTTCTTAAACTCTTGATACTTTTCCATTAATTCTATATTTTCACGAGCATCGGAGTTGTTGTTTATCATATTTTTCATCCTCATTATCTTAACAGAATGTTTATTGCTTAATAAACACTGCTTTTTTATATTTTACAAACAGGTCAATTATAGCATATTCGACATATGCTAACAAGGTTATGTGTCGGTTGTAAAATCGAATCAAAGAAAAAGAATCTTTCGATTCTCTCTCCCAAACTATTATTTTTGTTATTTTTTAATAAAAGCCATGATTCGCTCATAGTCTTCAATATAATCAACTTCACCCCAGAAATTTGGCGCAACATTTTTCACATGAATTGGTTGTTCTTCGATCATGGAATATAAAATATTTTCCCACCATAATCCATGTTGTTGCGAATCAATTAAGATTTCTAAACGTTGTAAGAATTCAGGTAAGAAGTCTGAAGATAATTTCGCAATCCCAACATACTCCCCAGTAATATCATCCCCTGTTAATTCCTTACCATGTTTGATGAGGATATCATTTTCATAGTAGAATTTGTAATCACTTTCTTCTTTACGAGTATCATCCGAGAACAATACCGGTGATTTTTTCTCAGCTAAGATAATATCAAGAGTTTTTTGTTCCAAGAATACATCCGCATTCATGATTAATACATCTTCTTCTGGTTCAAAGAAATCTTTCGCAAACCAAATTGAAGCAACACTGTTTGTTACGTCATAGAATGGATTATAGTAAAACTTAACATCTTTACCTTTAAGTGCTTCACGAATGTATTGACCTTCATATCCTAATACGATTGCAATATCGTTGATGCCATTTTTATTGAATAATTCAATTGTGTATTCGATAAGTGGTTGTCCCCCGATATCAACAGTACATTTAGGTCTTCCTTCTAAATAACGGCTAATACGAGTTCCTCTTCCTGCTGCTAATAATACTAATTTCATTAGATTATACCTCTTTCTTTAAGTGAATCGAGCGCATTATATAATGTCTCCATATTTTCTTGAGTGATTTCACCAATGTGCGAAACCCTTAAAACAGAATCTGCATAAACACCACCACTCGGTGTTACCCAGATTTCATATTCATCCTTTAGAACCGTAAAAATTTCTTTTGCTGATTTACCTTCTGGAACAAAAAGCGCCGTTACTGCATTCGAACTAGAATTGGTCACACACTTGAAACCGTAATCTTCAATTTTTGATCGAAATGACATTGCGAGTGCTCTTGTATTTCCAATTGTTTGTTCAATGCCATCTTGCTTAACTTGTTTAAGTCTTAGATTCAGTTGCAAAACAATACCAACAGCCGGTGTAAACGGTGTTTGGCCCCGCTTCGCATTTGATAGTGCACTCTTTAAATCTAAGTAATAGCATGGACGTTTGTTCTCATCGACACGTCGTTGAGCATCTTCAGACAACACAAGAATTGAAAGTCCTGGAGGCAATGCTAAAGCCTTTTGAGACCCGGTAATGAGAATATCAATATTGGACTTCTCCATCATAATTTCATCCGCTAAAAACGCACTGATTGCATCCACAATCAAGAATAGATTATTACGTTTACAAAACGCCGAAATTAAATCGATATCATATAAAACACCTGAAGATGTTTCATCTAAATTCACCAGAAATCCTGTAAATCCAGCATTCTCATAAGGTTCTAAATCAGATGATGTCAAACTTTGACCAAAATCTAAATCAATGGATTCAAAATTCACATCATAAACAGAACATATTTCACAAAAACGAGCTCCAAAAGAGCCGCCATTAACAATTAAAAACTTATCGTTTTCCTTTGCGCAATTCACAATTGCTGCATCCATAGCAGCTGTACCCGATCCCGTTAAGACCACTACTTTGTCTTCATCTCGAGCACCGCAAATTTCCTTAACGATTGATTCATTTTCCAACATAACATCTGAAAATTCAGGTGTTCTAAAGTATGGAACAGGCTCAGCACCAACATCCATTATGTCTTGACGCATCATGACCGGCCCAACTGTAAAATTAAGCATATTTTCCTCCTTAATTGTATCATCATATATTTATTAAGCAACATCGACGAAAACAATCAAACTTTATATATTAAACAACACTATTATACCTTATTTTCGAATCTAATAAAATTCTTAAATACAAATTATTTCCGATGAGACCGCATTAATACTAATTTTTATTGAATTGGTATATAATTGAGAGACCGTTAATCCCCATTTTTGATACAAGGAGGTATCACTGTCTTGAAAAAATATATTGTAGTAATTACTTTAGGTTTGATGTTGATGATTTCAGTTGTCTCAATATTAAGTCCCGATCGATCTCGTTCAGCGTTAGAATATCGAAATCTTGCCCAGTTTCCAACTGCCGATATTCCAACCATAGTCGATGGAACATTCTTCGACAATCTCGAAACATATTCACTTGATCAACTTGTGTTTCGGGATCACATTTTGAAATCAAGTTCCAAAATTGATAAATATTTGTTGAAGTCAATTCGAAAGAATCATTTTATCAGCAAATCTGGTTATCTTTTGGAATTTGAAGATTATCAAGAACAAACTTTAAATTCGTTAGAAGCATCTTTTGAAAAACCCTTATCGAATCTACAAAGCATGAAGGATGCCACAGAACATCTGGGTGGTCGATTTATTTTTATTGATATCCCACAAAAGTTCGATTATCACCATGACCTCTTCCCTAATTATTTTGCAACAAATACTGTCCATAAATTAAACTACAATCACGCACTTCGTACACGTGCCGAAGCGGAACATATTCGGTCCATATCTGGCTCCAATGTTTTTTCTGAAAACAATTTGCTTGAGCCGTATTACAAAACCGACAATCATTATACCGCCGATGCATCGTTATTAATCTATCAAGAACTTATTGCTACCTTAAGCGACACACGCATTCAAGCAAGACCACTCAATCATTATGAACGCATTGACTACCACAGTCCTTTTATTGGCAACAATTCTCGGACAATGGCCGATACAAGTTATTCACAAGGCGAGGTCTTTTACTATTATAAACCGCTCGATCAATCCCTACCAGAGTATCGACGCTATGAAAACGGTTCGCCATCCGATGAACCCGTTATGATCGAAGATGAAAACATCTCACTTTATAGTAATTTTATGAATGGCGATAAGGCGAATACGATTATCCAGACAAAGCGTGATCATTTACCTAAAATACTCTTTATCGGAGACTCATTCACCAATGCACTCGAATACCTTGCCATTTATGATTTCAATGAAGTTCATTCTCTGGATTTACGGTCTTATAAAGGTAATGTGTTCGAATACATTGAAAAAAATAAGTTTGATGCAGTTGTCTTTGTTCGAAATACACAGCTCAATTTAGTTGAAAAGGAGTAGGAGATACCATGCCCCTCACAAGTTATACATTTTTATTTATATTTCTTCCGCTTGCAGTTCTTATAAACCTTGCTACGCACGGAAAATACAAAACTTCACTGCTCGCAATCCTCAATTTAATTTTTATCAGTTATCTCGGACTTGTTCCGTTGTTGATTATTATCATATCGATGCTAACGTATTTTTATGCAGCATCAATCTTACATAAAAATCCTAATAAGGTTCTATTTATCACCACTATTAGCGTAAATATCCTTGTCTTGGTTTTCTTTAAGTATAAACCACTTTTTATCGCAACAACAAATCTTACATTTTTAGAAGGAATCATGGCTCCTCTTGGAATCTCTTTCTATACATTCCAAGGGATTGCATATCTGGCTGATGTCACTTATCGAAACCGTAAGCCTGAAACAGATTTACTCAAATTTAGTGCTTTCTTTATGTTGTTTATGACTATCACTTCCGGTCCGATTTTAAGATATGATGAAACTAAGATCGATGATCATGCGGTATCCAGTGACATGCTCTATAATGGTTTTACCCGCTTCACAATCGGTTTATTTAAGAAAGCTTATTTAGCTGCTAATTTTGGATTAATCGCCTCAAAAGTTTATGAAGGCCTCTATACAACTGCTTTCTTTACAGGAACAGCATGGCTTGGTTCCATTGCTTTTATGCTTCAATTATATCTCGACTTTTCAGGCTATACTGACATGGCATTGGGAATTGGTGAAATGTTGGGAATTAACCTTCCTGAGAACTTTAATTTCCCCTACCTCGCAACCTCATTTAGTGATTTTTGGAAACGATGGCATATCACCCTTACACGATGGTTCAAAGACTATATTTATATTCCACTTGGCGGCAATCGCAAAGGACCAACACGCACTTATTTAAATATGTTAATAGTTTGGCTCATTACCGGTTTTTGGCACGGGTCTTCCCTTAACTTTATTATTTGGGGATGCTTCAACTTCTTAATTATCATCTTAGAACGCAATGTATGGGGTGATATGCTAAAGAAAACACCACGTGTTATCCAGCATCTTGTTACCTTACTCTTAATTAATATTGGTTGGGTCTTCTTTCGTGCCTCCTCCCTTGAACAAGCATTCGATTTTATCTCGAAAATGTTCATCTGGGATATGAATCAAATCGGCGTTAAACAAATTCTAACGTATGTCCTATCACGCCCACTCGATTGGGTCCTTGCAATTTTATTTTGCACGCCAATCGTTTCAACATTCTTTACGCGATGGAGCGAGAGTGAAATAAAATGGCAACAGATAGCAAGTATGATTCTAATCGTAGGATTATTTATACTCGGAATTATCTTTGTCATTACAAGTTCATTTAAGGCCTTTATTTACCAACAATTTTAACCCTCGAAAGAAACAAAAAGACCCATGTGATAGGGGTCTTTCTTTTTTTATTTCTACTCATTAAGTAGATTCATTTAAATTTGGCGGAGAACATGAGATTCGAACTCACGGAAGCTTTCACTTCGCCACCTTTCCAAGATGGTGCCTTAAGCCACTCGGCCAATTCTCCAGTGCTTACTTATTATACATAATAATTAAACAGAAAACAATGTATAATATACAAAAAGGAGGCTTTCTTTGTGCTACTTATCAATCGAATCAAAAACAGTACGCAACTTTCCGATACAGAATCGAAAATTGCGCAGTATATCCTTGAAAATCCGCAACAGGTAACCCAGCTTACAATCCACGAGTTATCAGAAATCACATTCGCAAGCGCATCAACCATTACTCGTTTTTGTCGTAAAATGAAAACAGAGGGGTTTAGTGATTTTAAAGTTAAACTCGCGAGCGAATTAAGTTCGTTTTCAATTACAGAAACACGCATTCGCGACGATGTCCCCTTTCAAAACAATCAATCAAGTGCAGAAATTGTTCAATCTATTTTATCCCTTAATTACCAATCTATGAATGACACCTATAATCATATTGATCTTACACAACTTGAACGTATTGCACATCGCATCTACAACGCACCACACATCTATCTCTATGGGTCGGGACAATCGTTAATTCTCGCACAGGATTTCCAATATAAATTATTCCGTATTGAACTTGATTGCAATCTCGAAACATCTTTAGGTTTCCAATCGCTCAAGGCCCACACCCAACCGCTCGACAGTATTGCACTCATCATTTCCTATTACGGTCAAAACGAGCATAACAAAACGGTTGTCGATTCTTTAGTAGAGCGAAACATCCCTTATATTCTCATTACCGGTCCTTTAATCAACCCCTTGTGCGCATATGCCACAGAAGTTGTTCATGTCTCACCACAAGAAGAACTTGTAACCAAGATGGCCTCCTTCTCGTCGCGTACCTCGATGCAACTGGTTTTGGATTTTATTTATGCGCTAATCTTTGCAATTGATTATGAGAAAAATCAAGAGATTATTGAGAAACACCCCTGGTACATAAAAAAAGACTCCAATCACCTTTGATTGGAGTCTTTTTAAAATTTGTATTGATCCAGATATCGTTTGACACCATCTTCAGAATTCAAACCACATATCGCGTCCGCAACGTTCTTTACAGCTGGTGTAGCGTTCTCCATTGCAACACCATGACCTGCATCCTCAATCATATGCAAATCATTATTGTTATCACCAAACGTCATAATTTCTTTCGCTGTAATACCATATTTATCCATATAGTATTGGAGCCCTACCATCTTATTAATCCGTGGATCCATAAACTCAATCAACTCTTTTTGGGAGTAAAATGCAACATACCTTGGATCTGGATTCGCAAGAACATGAGCCTCAATACGTGCTAAGGTTTCTGGTTCTCCACTAAAAATAATCTTTGCATGTGAATCTAAAACCTTTGAACGGACGTCCACATATTCCAAATCAATATGGGTTCGGACTTCAATATTATAAAAATCCTCAAACTCTGTGTATAACTTGCCAGGTCCCGTTAATACCGGATTTCCTCCCATTGGCATAAAGGTATCCAAAATTTCACGAATTAAATCTCCGCTTAACGGAAATTGTTCATGAATCTCACCATCCGCAAAATCATACACAAATCCTCCGTTATCACAGATTGCGAAATCAAATAATTCTGCAATATCGGGTATACCAAAGACTGCGGAATCCATGGGTCTGCCCGTCGCAACCCCAAATTTAATCCCTTGGTGACGTAATTCAAGAATCTTTGCTCGCATTGATGGTGTTAATTCATGATTTGCGTCCAAAAGTGTCCCATCCATATCCGTCGCAATTAACTTAATCATATACTTCCTCAACTTTCATAAAAAAACAGAAGGCAATGCCTCCTGTCCATTATAGCAATTTAATTTCTAATCGGCGATGTATTTAACGCCTTGAGCTTCCAGTTCCGCAATTTTATCTGCAAACTGAGGCAGATAATCTTTATGGGCCACAAGCATTTCATGAAGCATGTCTGTCGTATAATGCCCTGCTTGAATCATCGGATTAATTGTAAATGCCTGAACCGCTTTCGCATAATTACCCGTAACTGCAGCTTCGATCACCGTTTCTTCCATTGCTTTCATCATTTGTAATTGACCGCGTGCGGAAGGAGCAAAAGAACCCCAGTTAAACGGTTCTGCACCATGCGAGGTAATTACACTGGTTACCTCCACAACACAATCATAAGGTAAATCCGTAATGGTTCCATTATTTTGAGTACTTACCGTCATCACCGTACGTAAGTCATTATGGATGGATGCGATTAATTGACATGCTGCATCAGAATAATGCGCACCGCCACGTTGTGTAAGCTCTTCAGGTTTATAATTTAAATTTGGATCTTTATATAAATCAAATAAAGCCGCTTCGGTTTGTTGAACGGTTTCAGCACGTGTCTTATGATTTGACCAATTTTCCATAAACTCTTCTGTCATATTCCGCGCAATATAATAATAGCGGTGGTAAGAACAAGGAATCATCCCTAAATCATGGAGTTGATCAAGATTATACGGTATTGGTGTGATATTTTTTACTTCTTGTACTTTTGAAAATGCACTGTTAGGATCAAACAAACGCTGAATTAATTCTTGCGTTACTTCTGTTCCATCTTTATCCCAAACACGGTGCCAGTGAAAATGATTAATCCCCGCAAATTTTTCAAACAAGACATTCGCGTCTTCATCATATCCCATCGCTTCATGATTAATTTTTGTACATCCAACCGGGATATTGCAAAGACCAATCGTACGTTTCCATCCACCCCATTTAATTGCTGCTTCCGTTATAATCCCTGCTGGATTTGTAAAGTTTATAAGCCATGCATTGGGACATAATGTTTCCATATCGTGAATAATATCAAGAATTACAGGAATGGTTCGAAATGCCTTAAATATTCCGCCTGCCCCATTTGTTTCCTGACCCAATGATCCGTATTTCCCGGGAATACGTTCATCACGTTTTCTTGCCTCAAGTTGTCCAACACGAAATTGTGTCGTCACAAAATCCGCATCTTTGAGCGCTTCACGACGGTCAAGTGTTAATTTTACTTTCCAGTCAAGACCTGCTGCCTCAACCATACGTTGAGCCATTGCGCCGACAATTTCTAATTTTTCTTTTCCCGCTTCAACATCGACCAACCACAATTCTGAGATATCGATTTGATCGGATCGTTTGATGAAACCTTCCATTAACTCCGGTGTGTAGCTGCTGCCACCACCTATCGTAACAATCTTTATTTTTTTAGTCATAGCCGCCTCCTAAGTACCCAAATTGTATCTCGACTTAAACCATCTCACAACCAACTGAATCAAAGATGATTTTCAGTTTCATTTAAGTGTTTTTTACGACGTTAAGTATGAAATTAAATTCCAAATTCTTATGGTATAATTCATTTAGGAGGGTTTTATGACAAAAATATTACTTGGAACTTATACAAAATCTGAAAGCAAAGGAATTTATGAGATCGATCTAATCAATGATCGTTTACATAATTTAACGCACATTGCGGACGTAGAAAACCCAACTTATCTTGACTACGATCCATCCACGCAAACGCTTTTTAGCGTTTATCAAAAAGAAAATCAAGCAGGAATTGCGACATGGAAGTATCTTAGCGTGAACACCGAGTTGCTTGAGTCTTTCACCGAGCCTGGACCTGCACCATGTTATGTTGCATACGATCAAAACGAAGATCAAATTTACGACGCAAATTACCATAAAGGACGTGTCAATGTTTATAAGAATCATCAAGTCTTTAAAAAAATTGAGTATAAAGACGGATCGCATGCCCATTTCGTAAACAAGAAGCCCAATACGGAATTTGTTTATGTTTGCGATCTGGGGTTGGATACAGTTCGTAAATACGAACTCATGAATGAAATCGCAACTTATAAGGCACCCGAAGGGTCTGGTCCGCGTCACCTTGCCTTTCATCCACAATTACCACTTCTCTATCTATTTTCGGAGCATACATGTCATGTTACGGTTTTAGAAGATGACGGATTTGATTTTATCGAGCACGGTGTGTTTGATGCATTGCCAGAAATTGATGCAATCCGATCTGCAGCTGCAATTCGAATCTCTAAAGACGGAAACTATCTCTATGTATCCAACCGTGGTCACGACTCCATCACAGTCTTTAAAATCAGTCAAGACGGGCTCCAGCTTGAATTCATTCAAAATATTTCAAGCTTTGGTGAACATCCTCGTGATTTTGCCCTTAGTCCAGATGATAAATACCTGGTTTGCGCAAACCGCGATACCAACAATCTCACCTTATACGCAAGAAATCACGAGACTGGCATGCTGACATTACTCCAATCAGATGTTTACGCTCCCGAATGTGTCTCAGTCCTTTTCATCTCATAATCTTTAACCTAAGACATCGTGATCATGCGATGTCTTTTCAACATACAAAAAAATCACGCGGTATAGGCGTGATTTTTAATTGTTGCTTAATTAATTATAAATTAAACCGTTCTTTCGTGAGCCGTTCTCATAAGAACATCAAGTTGTTGTTCTTTTGTAAGTTCGACAAATCGAACAGCATAACCGGATACACGAATTGTTAAGTTAGGGTATTTCAATGGATTGGCCATCGCATCTTCAAGAAGTGCATTATCAAATACGTTAACGTTTAAGTGGTAAGCTCCTTGTGCGAAGTAACCGTCCATAATACCACGTAGGTTTACGATACGTTCGTCTGAAGTTTTACCCATTGCAATTGGCGCAATTGTTTGTGTATTTGAGATACCATCAAGTGCACAGTTATAGTCTAATTTAGCTGTTGAGTTCAATGAAGCTAATAAACCATTCTTTTCTGCACCGTATGATGGGTTTGCACCAGGTGCTAAAGGAACACCTTGTCCACGTCCATCAGGTGTATTACCTGTAGCTTTACCATAAACAACATTTGATGTGATTGTAAGCAAGCTTAATGTTGGTGTTGAGTTGCGGTATGTATGGTGACGTTTGATTTGTCCCATGAAGTATTGTAATGCCCAGTTTGCAAGATCATCTGCACGGTCATCATCATTACCATATTTAGGGAAGTCTCCTTCGACTTCATAATCTACAACTAAACCTTTTTCGTCACGGATCGTCTTAACCTTAGCGTATTTGATTGCTGATAAGGAGTCAGCAACGTGTGAAATACCTGCAATACCAGTTGCAAACGTACGTTTAAGATCGGAATCCATTAATGCAAGTTGTGCTTTTTCATAAGCATATTTATCATGCATGTAGTGAATTGAGTTTAATGTATTTACGTATAATTCAGCTAACCAGTCCATCATGTCTTGGTAAGCAACTTTAACTTCATCAAAGTTTAAGTATTCTGAAGTAATTGGACGTAAACGTGGTCCAACTTGTGCTTTTGTCACTTCATCAATACCGCCGTTGATAGCGTAAAGTAAACATTTAATTAAGTTCGCACGTGCTCCAAAGAATTGCATATCTTTACCAATTACAGTAGCGGATACACAACATGCGATCGCAACGTCGTCTGAACCCCATTTTTCACGAAGTAATGTATCATTTTCAAATTGAATTGAAGATGTTTCAATAGCAATTCGTGAAGCAAATGTACGGAATCCTTCTGGTAATTCTTTACAGTAAAGAACTGTTAAGTTTGGTTCTGGTGAAGGTCCCATGTTAATGAGTGTATGAAGTAAACGGAAGTCTGTCTTTGTAACGAGCGAACGTCCATCAAATCCCATACCTGCGATTGATAATGTTGCCCAAATTGGGTATCCACTAAATAGTGCATTATATTCAGGTGTACGCGCAAATTTAACCATACGTAGTTTCATTACGAGGTGGTCAATAAGTTCTTGAGCTTCTTTTTCAGTAATCACACCATTGTCTAAATCACGTTGGATATAGATATCAAGGAATGCTGAGATACGTCCAATTGACATCGCTGCACCGTTATTTTCTTTGATTGCTGCTAAGTAACCAAAGTATAACCATTGAACTGCTTCTTTTGCATTTCCAGCAGGTTGTGAGATATCGAATCCATAAGCTGCAGCCATATCTTTAATTTCTGCTAACGCATGAATTTGATCACTAATTTCTTCACGAAGACGAATGACATCGTCAGTCATTGTTTTATAACCTGTATGTGCTAAATCATTTTTCTTTCCAGCTACAAGACGATCGATACCATAAAGAGCAATACGACGGTAATCACCAATAATACGTCCACGTCCGTAAGCATCTGGAAGACCAGTAATAATCTTATTCTTACGTGCTGCACGCATTTCTGGTGTATAAACATCAAATACCCCTTGGTTGTGTGTTTTACGCCATTTTGTAAAGATATGTACTAACTCCTCATCGGGTTCATAACCATTACTTTCAAGAGCTTTCACAGCCATTCCAATTCCACCGAAAGGAATAAATGCTTGTTTTAATGGTTCATCTGTTTGGAACCCAACAATTTGCTCTTTATCCTTATCCATGTAACCTGGACCGTGTGAACTTACAGTTGATACAATTTTTGTATCCATGTTGTAAACGCCAGCTTTTTCACGTTGTACAGCATTCATTTCTTCAAGTTGTTCCATAAGATCCAACGTATTTTGAGTTGGTCCTTCTAAGAACTCATCGTTACCAGTATACTCTGTGTAGTTATTTTTAATAAAATCACGAGTATCAATGTTTTCTTTCCAATAGCTTCCTTTGAAGCCTTTCCATTGATTATACATTAAGATACCTCCTTATTCTCGGGTTTGATTCCCAATATCTTATTTGTATTACACGCATATTATATCAAACTTAGTACAATACGTTTTATTTTTCACATCCTTTTTAGGCACGTTCTGGTATACACTTGTGCTTAATTGCTTCAAATCATACTAGTTTGCGAATTCACAGACTTTTTTCACAAAATTAATTACACCACTTGGAAATCAAAAATACTCACTTCTAAGTGAACTTCGTTCAAATGAAAACCTTTTCGAATTGTATACCCAATTCACAAACTCACTCGCACCAATTAGCACTATATTGCTCTATACTGTTCGTGTTATCGACAAGCGAGAGACGATTTAAGTATGGTTTTAATGTTATTCATTAAGAATGTATTGCTTTATCTATAGATTTAAAGATTTAAAAGCAAGATTGTTTCAATTAAAATAAAAAGACTGATATAAAATCAGTCCTTAAGTGCTTCAATCAACATTGGTAAATAAATTGGTAGATCCGGTGGACGTCTCCCAGAAACAACATGCCCATCTCGAACTGCAGGTTCATCAACCCAATGTGCACCGGCATACATTAAGTCATGCTTAATCCCAGGCGTACTGGTCACTGTTTTCCCCGTTAAGACCCCTGCTGAAGAGAGTACCCAGCCCGCATGACATATTTGTCCAATAACTTTTTTATGGGAATCCATGTACTTCACAAAGTCAAGCACAGGATCCAATCGTCTTAAATAATCTGGAGCCCATCCTCCAGGAATTACAAGCCCATCATAAGTTGTAATATCCACATCATGAAATGCTAAATCACTTACAACCGATAGCCCATATTTTCCACGATAGGTCTTCGCTGACGCTTCAGCAGCAACATCAACATGAGCACCTGCTTCACGAAGCCGAAGGATTGGATACCATAATTCTAAGTCATCAAAATCATCACTTACAAGGGTTAAAACGCGTTTTCCACTTAATTCCATGTCATCACCTCTTATATAAACCCTATCAATATCCCTTTTGAATGTATAGTTATTTGCTTAAAGATTGTAGTCTTAGAGACATCTTGTTACGATACATATATATAAGGAGGAATTTTTATGTTTTATCTTGGTTGTCATCTCTCATTTGCGAAAGGTTATGAAGCAATGGGACATGAATCACTTCGTATTGATGCCAATACGTTTCAGTTTTTCACGCGAAGTCCTCGCGGCGGAAAAGCAAAACCCCTCAATCTTGAGGATCTCGGAAAGCTTAATACGTTAATCAAAGCAAATCATTTCAAACATATCCTTGCTCATGCTCCATATACCATGAACCCATGCAGTAATAAGGATTATACGCGTGATTATGCAGAAGAACTCATGCTTGATGATTTGTCTCGTATGAGCCACATCAAGGGAAGTCTTTATAACTTCCATCCGGGAAGTCATGTCGGACAAGGCGTTGAACCCGCGATTGTTATGATTTCTGATATGTTAAATCGTGTCTTAGATCCCACTCAAGAAACCATAGTTTTACTTGAAACGATGGCGGGCAAAGGAACTGAGGTCGGACGTACGTTTGAAGAAATTGCAGCAATCATTCATAATGTAACGGTCAAAGAAAAGATTGGCGTATGTTGGGATACCTGTCATATCTATGACGCAGGGTATGATATTGTTAATGATTTAGATGGGGTTATAGAACACTTTGATAACGTTGTTGGATTGGATAAGCTTTATGCAATTCATCTCAACGACAGCAAAAATC
Organism: Erysipelothrix sp. strain 2 (EsS2-7-Brazil); assembly: GCF_016617655.1. Classification (NCBI taxonomy): domain Bacteria; kingdom Bacillati; phylum Bacillota; class Erysipelotrichia; order Erysipelotrichales; family Erysipelotrichaceae; genus Erysipelothrix; species Erysipelothrix sp. strain 2 (EsS2-7-Brazil). The sequence continues at coordinate 132,551 of NZ_SCFT01000003.1, read as the reverse complement.
CATTTAAATCCCACAAAGACCGTCATGAAAAAATTGGTCAAGGGTCCATCGGTTTGGAGACATTTGAGAAAATCATCAATCACCCTAAATTACGTCATCTTCCTTTTTATCTTGAAACCCCACAAGATGATAATGATGGTTATAAGGCAGAGATTGAACTTCTAAGATCTCTACGTAAATAACAACTTACCACTTATTTATGACATCTTGATCCTTTTTTATTTCGAATCAACGATAATTATTTATAATAGTATCAGGAGGAACATCCGTGAAAATTAAGGTTATTATCAATCCAAAACTTGAAGACGATGTTGTTTTGGAATGTCGTGAAATGACACCGCAGATTGAGAAATTAATTAAAAATTTGGAAACACAATCGATTCACGCAAGTCACCGTGGGAAAGATATATCGATCAATCTCAATGATATATGTTTTTTTGAAACAGAGGATGATGCTGTGTACGCGCATACAGCCAGAGATTCATTTCGAACACACTATCGTTTATATGAATTAGAATCATCTCTTCCCAGTTCATTTATGAGAGCATCAAAGTCGACCATCGTGAATTTGAATCAAATCGATTCCATCGAGCGTAATATCACCTCTTCCCGAAGTGTTCAATTTTATGGCAGTCATAAAATAACGTATGTTTCACGCATGTATTTCCAACAGATTAAAAAACGATTAAAGGAGGAAAGCATTTAATGAAGAAAAATGATTATTTTTGGGGATTTGTACTCGTATTACTTGCATTTGGGTTATTTGGCAGTGCCTTTAACCTTTATAGTTTCGGACCTAATGTCTTTAAAATTGCCTTTACAGTGGCGCTTGTTGCTTTCGCAATTTCAAACATGCCTAAATTAAATTTCTTTGGGATAATTTATCCACTTACTTTGGCACTTTGGATTAACCGTGTATATTTTAATATTTATGGGAATGGTGGCATGTTGTTTTGGGCAAGTACGTTTTTAGCAATTGGTCTTTCAGTAATTTTTAAACGACGTAAACGTCAGGTAAATTTTAAGAAGTATGAATCATACCGTGAAAGTACAACCTATGCCACAGACGAAGATGGCAATCATTATGAGTACCATACTGGGACACAACATAACCGTTCCGGTTATTGGGATGATGATCACGCCGACTTTATAAATATCGAAGCAATTTTTACCGATCGCACGCGTTATATTCGTTCAAAGAACTTTACAGGTGGATATATTGATAATACATTTGCTTCATTGTCAATCTATTTCGACCAAGCACAGTTTAATCCAGCAGGTGCACAACTTGACGTAAATTGCGCGTTTGGTCAAGTGAAATTGTTTATCCCTTATAACATTAATGTCATAAACAATATCGATAATACATTGGCAAGTGTAAACGATCCACACCGTAATACGGTCGTTGATGGTCCAACATTAACTTTAAATGGCGATGTAACACTCGGTGAAGTTAAAATTGTATACGTATAATCACTCTTCAAGCGGTTTTTAACCGCTTTTTTTATATTTTTAATCTTTTTTAATTTTTATTGAATTTGGGTATTGCTTTCTTAGAAATGGCTTGTTATAATCTATTAGCAATACAAAGTGAATACGCGGGCGTGGTGAAATTGGCAGACACACTAGACTTAGGATCTAGCGCTTCGGCATGGAGGTTCGAGTCCTCTCGCCCGCACCAATTATTAAATCACAGTCATTACTTCGGTAATGACTTTTTTATGCCGGAATGGTCTCTAATTGTTTTCAAAATAAGAATTTGTTATAGTTGGTGAAAAGGAGAGCACAATGAAACTTTCGATCAACCAACGAATCCTTAGATACCAAGAAAGCATCAATAAAAACGACATACCTTCAACGTATAAATTTCTAATTGACACAATGAGTGCGATTCAGCGCAATTTCAAACTTGATTCATTCACAGCGAAATCTGTCCTGAATGGCTATCTTGATTACACCTATTTTTATTTCGATGATAGTTTTCTTCGTTCAAAGGGTTTAAAGTTAGGCCTTATCTTAAATCATCAAGAAATGAAGTTTGAGCTTTGGCTTATGGGACGAACAAAACCGATTCAAAAAAAATATTGGGATGTCTTTAAAGCGTCCCCCTTGAATAGTTTAAAGGAGATGCCTCAGTGGTTTATTGTCTCAATCGATTTGGAGACGCATCCGAACTTTAAAGATCTTGACGCACTCACACAAAACCTTCTCCAAAAGGTTCCTCGTGCTTATGCTCTAATGCACGCTTATCTCTAAGTGAAAAACTTGATACACGATCAAGTTTTTTTATTTTGAGCCGTTTTAGAACATGGTTTTTCTTTTTTCATTTCATTTACAAGCACACCCTCGCACCGGTGTACTATAATAAGCATATAGAAAGAAGGTACTTCCATGAAACAATTTATTATATCCGATGATTTTTGGTCTTTATTTCCTGACGCTTGTTTTGGGATTGTGCTCGCACACAATGTCCGAAACAAGGATATCAACCCTGAATCTATGAATGCAATTACTAAATTTCTTGAAGCGAGTCATCATGACGCTCACAAGTATCTTACCGAAGATGTTTTGAGTCAAAATGATGTCATTGCAGTTTGGCGTGATGCATATCAAAAATTTAAAACCAAGAAAGGAGCACGTGTATCGATTGAGGCTTTATTAAAGCGTGTCTCAAAGGGAAATGGGGTTGGATCAATTAATCCCCTTGTCGATATATATAATGGAATCTCGCTGACTTATGGCCTTCCTTGCGGTGGAGAAGACATCGATACCTTTGTAGGTTCGTTACAGTTAATAAAAACTCAAGGTGATGATCACTTTATAGCACTTGGCGATTTGGAACCTGACAATACCCTCCCTGGCGAAATCGCATACGTTGATGATGTTGGTGCGGTCTGTCGTTGTTGGAATTGGCGTGATGGTCAACGAACCATGTTAACAGATGACACAACGAATGCATTCTTAATTATTGAGTGTGTCGATCCAACACGTCGTGACGATTTAGAAAAGGCTACTCAACACCTTGCAACATGTGTTGAGAAGTATCTTGACGGATCCGTTAAACATGTTATTATGGACCGGAATAATGTAATCCTAGACCTCGAATAACTAAAAGGAGAATCATAATGGCACGTCCACAAACAAAAGAAGCACTACTAGAAGCAGCAAACCTAAATTTCAATAAACTCATGAGCTATATTGATGCCTTAAGCGAGCAAGAACGCCATGCGACATTTGTACTTGAGGATCGAGATCGAAATTTACGCGATGTTTTATGTCATCTTATTGAGTGGCATAAGATGCTCGCTGGATGGTACCAGGTTGGTGTCGTTGAAAACGGAATGCCAGATATCCCTGCAAAAGGATATACATGGAAAACGACCCCTGAACTCAATCAAAAAATTTGGGAAGCATATCAAAACACATCTTTGGACGCGGCGCTTCAAGAACTCAAAAAAACACACACAGAAATTGTAGCGTTAATTCCTCAACATTCCCAAGAATCCCTGTTTGATCGTAAGGTTTATCCTTTCACCAAAACAACAACATTAGGTGCCTATTTTATTAGTGGCACTTCATCCCACTATGACTGGGCTCTAAAAAAATTGAGAAAGCATTATAAGGCGTTGAAGCGTGATATAATAGATTAAAAGGAAGTGATACCATGAGTATTGAGGATTGGTTTAATTTTCGTCCTAAAGAAGTCCTCGAACACGATCGCGCAAACTATCAGAAGAAAATCTTTCCACGAGGCGATCAACAGAAAGCGATGATTCAAACGGTTTTACTCGAATTGTTTCCAAAACGAGATCAGATGGAATTGCTCTACCATTATATTGTTTGTAAAGAGATAATAACAAATGATGCATTGGATCCCTTTGATCAAATTCATAGAATTGAAAAAGCACTGAAACGGATCCGTCCAAAATTAGATTTTACTGAAACAGAGACGTTATCCAATCTCCTTTATATCGATGCGAATGAATTCGATATAATTGATGCACAAAAACTACTTAAACGTGTTAAACATAAAGCCATCGTATGATGGCTTTTATATTGAATCTATCGCAATTTTTGCCCTTTTAGTACCCACTTCTTGTGCGATTGAACGCGTAATCTTGTAAGTATTTCGTTCCTTAATTATGATGTGTATCGTTACTAAAGGAGATTTATTGTGTCTAATCATTTAAATTTAAATCGTGTCGATGGCGATCTTTATATTGGTAAAGGTGCCGGAAAAGAAATTATGGCCCGATTTAATCAAAGCAAACATACAATTAAAATTGTATCCCCTTATGTTAATAAGGAATATGTCGAGAAGTTGATTCAGCAACATCAATCGGGTATTACAACAGGTTTAGTATTTACCTGGGATTATAAACAAGGTCAAAAAGCAAATCAAGAATTAGCGCGTTCCCTCTTTACTCAAACGCGTACTCAAAGTGATGATGCACTTCGAAAAAAACGGATGGGTCGTTTGATTGCTCTTGGATGGTGTTTTGTTAATTTCATCATTTTGGCTCATGCCATAACGCTTAAAGGTAGTGTCGGTTTTTGGTTTGAAATCAGTGTAGTTATCTTGCTATTCGCTGCAAATTTTAAATACTTTGATCGAGTTCATAAAACCCCTATTTATAGTTATGGTTACGAACCTAAAATGCCCATCGCAATTTGGAAAACAAATCGTTATCAAAAACTTCATACGAAGCTGTATCTTGTGGATGATATCGCATTTATCGGTTCGTTGAACTTTACAAAAAATGGATTTTATACAAATTATGAATCCTGCATGAGCATTCATCAAAAAAATGAGGTAGACGATTTACATCGGTATATTGATTCCCTCTTAAACGACAAAGAATATCAACAGTTTTATTTTAATGAGATTGGAAAACAATATTTTGAAGAACCTGCATATTAAAAAAGTCCGAATACGGACTTTTTTAATATGCATTCGTTTGAATGATTTTCGCGGGATTTCCCGCAATGACGACATTATCACCAAAACTTTGTGTCACAACTGAACCCGCACCAACCACGACATTATTTCCCAATGAAACACCAGGTAAAATCACACAACTCCCGCCCAACCAGACATTATTTCCAATTGTTACCGGTTTTCCATACTCCCACCCAGAATTACGCTGTGTAGGATCGATTGGATGTGTTGCAGTATAAATCTGTACGTTTGGTCCGCACATACAATGATCTCCAAATCGGATCTCGCAGACATCCAACATCACACAGTTATGATTCGCAAAAAAATGATTACCCAGATGGATATTTATACCATAATCGCACGCAAATCCCGGACAAATACAAAAGGTTTCCGGAGTTGTTCCTAAAATCTCACGATAGATTTCTGATCTTAGCGCTCCGCTCGGTTCCAAGTTGGCTCGAATCGTACACGTCAATGCCTTTAAATTCAGTTGCATTAAGGTTGGATCATCACTTCGATACATCTCCCCGCGAATCATTTTCTCAAACATTTCCATGGTTTTGTTTCGCTTCGAAATCCATGAGTTCTTTATAGATTAATTCTACATCATGACGATAAGGGTAATGTTTGGTATCCTTTAAAAATGTAGCAAGGATATGAGCACCACGTTCTGGGTTTTTATCAACCACAACCGCTTTTAAATACTCAAACTTAAGACAATCCGGATTGCCCTTTATTTTCTTTACAATTGTATTCATCATGGGGGTCGGTTCAACGATTTCTCCTTCCAACATCAAACACGAAGCATGATCAATCTCAACCAAAACTTTTTGAAGTGGAATCATATTCATTTCTTGAAGAGCTTCATATGCCGCAATACGTTCACGATTTGATGATAGCGATTCGATATAAATAAGCTGTGCTGTGAGTCCAATCGGATTGTCGCAATCACGAAGTGGAATCGATTGAAGGAGATGAGGATCAAGTTCATCATACCCTTTTCCAAGTGCCTTCATGCCAATAACATAGAGTTGTAACCAGAAATAAGGACGCAATTCTGGTCGATGTCTCAATAATGAAGCATTATAACCATCGTTGGGTGTATCTTCCATGATGAGCCCATTAACCAGAATTGCGAAAATCCCAAGTAAGATGAGTAGTGTTAGGAATATTTGCATATAGGGCCCAACGGGCACAACCAAGAGTACACCTAAGGACACTAAAGCAATCACTCCATTGGTAATAATTCCGCCTAGATTATAAAGTTGCGTTGGAAATGGTTCATTCATCGTTTTGGGTGGCATCATTAAACATTGCCCTGCTGTTCCTGGAATATTTAACGACTTTAATTGATAACCCTGATCCGTTTTAATCAAAGTAATGGAAAAAAAACGGATCAAGATAAATTGATAACCGGTGATGCGTCCAAAAATAAGATGACCGGTTTCATGCATCACAATATGAATGACAAAACTGAGTATGATAAACCCCATTGAAGCGAGAAAAATATTAAGGGGCCCCATACTGTAGGTAAAAGATAATTTTTGGGCCATATGACCCCCTGCAAATCCTAAAAATGCACAAAGAAAAACTAACGTTGCTTTCATTAATTTATTTTTCATAGAATCCTCTTTTCATGTTTATTAGACCATAAAAAAACCACTCATGCAAGAGTGGTTAATCCTAGAAGATCCGATTTAATTCGTTTTGAAGTTTTGCTTGTTCACGAACATATTCATCGAGCTTCGCTTCATTTTCTTCATAGTTGTTTTTAAGACCCGAAATTTCTTCTTGTAACGTTTCAGAATCATTGGTTTGTGCTTGTCCCTCTAGACTCGCAATCTTAATTTTAATTTTTTCGTTGAGTTCTTCTAAAGCATCACAACGTACATCAAGAAGTTCAAGTTCTTCTTCAATTTCATGACGACGGGATTCTTGTTGATTAAAATCGCGATTTTTTATGCGTGCATAGAAATCGTCTTGAATGCTTCTAAAGGTATCCCATAGTTTTGGCTCATGATCACGTCCACTATGACCTGCCTCTTTCCATTCATTAAACAACGCTTCCATATTTTCGCGTGTCGTTGCATCATTGAATGATTCCACGAGCGCTTTTGCTTTTCCAATAATCACTTCTTTTTTCTCACGAGCACTATCTTGTTCTGCACGCAATCCGTCAAAGAATTCACGTTGCTTTTGATAGAAACTTTGACGATGACCATTAAACACTTCCCATAGACGGTCTTCATGTTCACGTCCCGCAAAGCCAGCTTCTTTCCAACGTGTCATTAAATCACGCATTGCATCGGATGTTTCTTTCCATTCCGTTGAATCTTTAATAGCTTCGACTTCTTCAATTAAGGCTTCTTTCAATGCTTTCGCATCTTTACGAAGCAATGTCATCTCTTCGAAATGAGCACTGCGAGCATCAAAGAACTCATCATTAATTGCACGGAATTTTTCCCAAAGTTCTTGATCAACATCTTGACCTGCAAACCCTGCTTCTTTCCATTGTTTTTGAAGTTCTTGTAATTTAACTGCAGTTTTATTCCAGTCTGTAGATTTTTTTAATTGATCGGCTTGTTCAATCAAGTCTTTTTTAATTGCACGTGCACTTTCAAGTCGTTCTTGACGATGTTCGTATTGATCAAGTGCTGCTTTAAATTTTTCTTCCAAATCTTCATCGATTCCTTCTTCTGATAAAGATTCCCACTCTTTCTTGACAAACTCAATACGTTCATCATCCCCTGTACTCATAACACTGTATACTTCTGAAATTAATTGGTTTTGTCGAGACGTTTCCACAGAAGCAAGACTTTCCCAGCCAAAATCATGTCGTGAAAATTCAGGCTCTCTTACTTCCTTTTCTACTACTTCTTCTGTCTCATTAATTTGTTTCTCGTTAATGTCGAACACCTCTTTCTTATCAATAAAAATATTTTATCATACGCAATTCATACGTAGTGTAAAACACTTCTTTTTTATCTAATAAATCATATCATTTATATGTGATTGAAACGTGAAAATCATGTGTGCAAACGCGCGTTTTTCGATTTCTTACATTTATTTTGATTAATTTTTTCAGTTTATCACGCATTCCACTCTGAAAATCGCTGAAACCGTTAAATACTCCCTGTTTAAAGCCTCAATTCTTTGATTTGTGATTAGTTTTTATCGCATATATTCATGAAAATAAGTTGGTTTTTGGAAGTTGATGGCTTCAATCATAAAAATACCGACGTCTTATAGTTGTAATGAATCCTGTTTCATTTTATAATCTTACGTATAGTTAAATCTATACGAGAGGAGAAGTGTATGGTCGATACTGTTAATCTTTGGCTCCTAGTTGGAGTACTTATTATTGTTGTTGGATTTGCAATGAAAATTGATTCAATCGCTGTTGTTTTAGTCGCTGCCGTTGTTACCGCGTTAATTGGTGGTATGAACTTTGGCGAGATTTTAGAAACATTGGGTTCTAACTTTGTTAAGTCCCGTGGTTTAACAATCTTTGTCCTAACGTTACCAGTAGTTGGGGTATGTGAACGTTATGGATTAAAAGAACAAGCTGTAAAACTAATTCAGAAAATGAAAGTTCTTACAGCAGGACGTGTAATTTGGGTTTACCAACTAATTCGTCAAGCTGCCGCTGCTGGCGCATTACGTTTAGGAGGACATCCACAATTTGTCCGTCCACTCATTCATCCAATGGCTGAAGGTGCTGGAATTCAAGAAAAAGGTTCTGCACTTACGGTTGCCGAGGAAGAAGAAATTAAAGCAGGGGCTGCTGCCGCTGAAAACTATGGTAACTTCTTTGGTCAAAACTTATTTCCTTATGCAAGTGGTGTTATCTTAATTGTTGAAACACTGGTTGAACAAGGTTATGACGTAACACACCAAGGCATTGCACTTTGGAGCGTTCCAGTCTTTGTAATTGCTCTAGTACTTGGAGGCGTTCAAACAGTTCTGTTAGATCGCCGTATTAAGAAAGGGGCTAAATAATTATGACAGCAAATTTTTGGGAATTATTCTTAGAAATGTGGTATATGATTGTCGGATGTATTTTTATCGCTACAGCGATTTCAGCATACCGCAATATTGATGATAACCGTAAATACGGTGCCGCATCATTTTGGATTATTTTAGCCGTACTATTTATGTTAGGTAAATATATTCCTAATAATATTAATGGATTACTTGTCTTAGCACTTGGAGTTCTTTCATTTATGAAGACGGTTAATATTGGAGATATTGAGCAAATTTCTCAAGATTTCCGTGATGAACAATCAGATCGAATTGGATTTAAAATCTTTATTCCTTCTGTATTTATTGCAATTGGAGCATTCTTATTCTCCTTTGTATTACCCAAAATTGCGCCCGGTGTTAGTGCTGGTGTTTTAGGGTATATTGCAATTGGATTATCTGCAGCATGTGGATTAATCGCAACCTTTATTATTACAAAAACAAAACCTAAAGGGGTCGTCAATGATGCAACGCGTCTCATGCGTACAATGGGTTCATTCAGCATCTTGCCACAATTACTTTCAGCGCTTGGCGTTGTCTTCACAACTGCAGGTGTCGGAAATCTTATCGCAACACTACTTGGTAGCTTTATTCCTAATGGAAACATCTTTGCAGGTGTTGTTGCTTACTGTGTTGGTATGGCCATCTTTACTATTATTATGGGAAATGCGTTTGCGGCATTTACCGTTATTACAATTGGAATTGGGATTCCATTTGTATTTGCTCAAGGTGCAAACCCACTCATTGCAGGTGCGCTTGCAATGACAGCAGGGTTCTGTGGTACTTTACTTACACCCATGGCTGCGAACTTCAATATTGTTCCTGCTGCTTTACTTGAGACAAAATCACAATATTCTATTATTAAATATCAAGCACCTATGGCTCTTATTATGCTCGTAATCCATATCTTCTTGATGTATTTCTTAGCTTTCTAATTAATTATTGAAGGAGGACGTATCTATGAAAGTTTTAATTACAGGTTTTGATCCATTTGGTGGGGAAAAAATGAATCCTGCTTATGAAGCAGTTAAATTACTCCCTGATACAATCGAAGGGGCCGAAGTACTTAAACTCGAAGTTCCAACCGTCTTCAACAAATCGGTTGAGGTATTAGATGAAGCGATGGCTAAACATCAACCTGACATTGTCATCTGTGTTGGTCAAGCTGGAAATCGTTTTGGGGTTACACCAGAACGTGTAGCCATCAACCAAGATGATGCACGCATCAAAGACAACGAAGGGAATCAACCTATTGATGAAACAATCTTTGAAGATGGTAAAGCAGCATATTTCGCTACCTTGCCAATCAAAGCAATGGTTGAGAATATGAAACAAGCATCAATTCCTGCAAGTGTTTCGAACACTGCGGGTACCTTTGTATGCAATCACCTGATGTACGGATTGCTTTATCTTGTTGATAAAAAATATCCTAATGTTCGTGGTGGATTTATTCATGTTCCTTTCGCAACACAACAAGTTATGGACAAGCCTACTGCACCAAGTTTAACCTTAGAACAAATCGCTAAAGGTTTAGAAGTGTGTATCGCAACAGCTGTAACCGTTAAAGAAGATCATAAGATTCAAGGTGGCGCAATCAGCTAATGAATAATCAAATGTTTGTTTATGGATCTTTAATGGAAGGGTTTTTTAATTATAATAAATATGTCGATGGACATGTTGTTTCAATTGAAAAAGCATATGTTCTTGGAACCTTGTACGATATGCCTTATAAAGGATATCCCGCGCTTCTTCAAGAAGGCGACACAAAGGTTTGGGGTGAAATCATTACAGTCAAAGACCTCAGTCTTATCATCGATGATATTGATGCAATGGAAGGGTTTAATGGCCGTGATGATGATGAGTATAAGCGCATCCCCTCTACCATTACCAAAGAAAATGGTGAAACCGTAGAGCTCGGTGTTTACTTCTATAACCTTAAAGATCATGATGTTCGGTTTCATGAAGCAATTCTTCTTCCGGAAGGAAGTTGGAGAGCATTCAAAGCCTTAGAAAAATAAAACATGCCTTATCGGCATGTTTTTTTATATCATTTTTACTTTATAATACGCATCTTCTTGTCCCTTTAAAACAGGAATCAATTCAAATTCATAATGATATTCACGATGTACATCTAGAAATTGCGGATCATGCTTCGAGAGCCATCCAACTACATCAACCGCTACAATCCATTCCACACTTTGATCAAGTGCTCTGCGTGCCCCAACATTTAACGGTACTCGATCCGACTTAATCATGAGTCCTTGTCTCGATGCATTCGTTAGGGACGCCCAAAACACCTGTGTATGATTTCGAAATGTCTTTGAGCTTACCTCTTGTTCAAGGGACTCATGATAAACCGCAAAACCCAATTCATCGTTTAGATTTTTATAATTTGCATGGGGTCCTTTTCCAAAATACGCCAAGGTATCATAAGCACGCTTTAATGGAATTTCAATTCCAATCATTGAGAGTCCTGAGTGATTTGCCGGTTTAAAGGTTTGTCGCACCCAAATACGTCCATCAGCAAAGATCTTATAAACCGTATGGGCCACAGACCCGTTTACAAGCACACTACGTGTTGTAATCCGAATTCTTGAATCATTAACGACTACAATAGAAAAATGCTGTGCTGACGATTTAACGCCTTCCTGCGCCCACGCATGTGTAAAAGTATTCCAATGCTCATTGTCTTCATAATTCATGGGACCACGATTACACAACAAAGACATCGGTCGTGAAAGCATTTCATCCCCATCGTATCGGTATGAGTCCATAAAACCTGTTTCTTTATCAAACGATAACGAGAACTTCTCACCTGTTACCGTGCAACGGGTTTGTGTCTCCACGACTGATAGCGGTTTAAATTCCTCCGACATTGTTACTTCTTGCTTTACCAAATGATGCAGACGTATTTGATGACACAATACCGCTTCATCGGTATAAGGGTCCATAACGTATAGATTTAGATGATACATCGCATCAAATTCATAAAAACTTGGTACATCGATACTTATTTCTTGAGTCTCACCCACATCTAAAACCAGGCTGAAACTTGACTTTGATCCTTCAATGCTGTGCCCATCCTTGAGCACACACGACCGAAACACCGCATGTTCCGTGTTTAGATACTTAAAATTATTGCGTACACTTATTGTTTTAGTTTGAGGATTAAATTGCGTAAACGTCAAAACGTGATAGCGTGGCGTAAAATGCCCCGATATCTTACCCTGACACCATTCATGAAGTTCATCCAGTTGTTTTTTTATTGAACACTTCGTTGGTTTCGAATAATCATGTTTATACGACCCATCACAATCTGTATACCTTGGTTTTGTAGCAATGCATAACTGCCTATCTACACCTACGTCATTACCAAAACATCCACTTAGAAAATGACCGCTAACCTTCGGAATACTTATTGTTTTTTTCTTAGAGCTACACGGAAGTTCATCTTCCTGACTCTTCAACTCAATCTGATCGCATTTCATGATTTCGCCTCCTTAAAACACCTTGCATTTGAATGCGCTTTCTAAAAAGATACCACCCCAAAGTGTTGATGTCAAATATTATTCAATCCATAAGTAATTCGAGGCATATTCCTTTTTATATATACCCCCTGTGGTATAATGGTTATGTAATAATAAGAGGTGAACAAATGTGTTTAATGAAGCATTGCAGAAATTAAAGTCACCGAGGTCTTTGATGAAACTTGCGTTGTTTACGATTTTCTTTCTAGGAATCTATACGCTCATCGATTCTTTCAACCTCAGTTACCGTGAGATGATGCTTGAATATGGTATTTATCTCGTTATTATCAATGTGTTTATGAATCTACTCATGGCCCTACTCAGTGGCCTGTTGATGGTATTAAACACAGTAATGGTAGATCTCAAAGGTATCGAAAGTAAAGGAGCAAATCTCAGCTTTGTATCCATTCTTTTCGGAATTCTTACCTACGGGTGTACCCCTTGTGTTATTGCATTTTTTGCGAATATCGGAATTGCATTCTCTGTGATTGCACTTCCTTTAGCCGGACTTCCGTACAAATTACTTTCTCTCGTATTAATCCTTCTCGGACTGATCTGGACTCGTTATGAAATCAATAATACAACATGTAAAATAAAAGCACCTACTGCATAGGTGCTTTTGTTTTTGTATTTAAATGTGTTTTAACGAGACTTTACAATAAGGTTGATTGCATCTTGAACCCGTTCATGATCACGACCCGATTCATCGACACAATCAAGGAGGTTATCTACGGCTATGAGTTTAATGATACGATCAACACTTGATCGAACAGCAGTCAATTGGACTAGCACATCCTGACAACTCTCTCCTTCTTCAAGCATACGTGTAACGCCACGTATTTGACCTTCCGCACGTTTTAAACGGTTTAATAATTGTTTTTCACATGTCATAGTGACATCGCTCCCTTATAAATCGACATACCACCCATTACATTCACAACATGATATCCTTTGTCCGCAAGAAAACGTGATGCCTCTTGAGAACGATGTCCCGTAAGACAAATAATATGGTACGTAATCTCTTTCGAAAGATTGGTATAGTGACGGTTTAATTCACCCAGTGGAATATTGATTGCGCCATCAATATGACCGCTTTCATATTCCCATTCATCCCGGACATCAATTATATTTAAAGGCACTTTGCGACCAAGTTGTGATTCTAATTCGGGGGTCATAATAGTTTTATACATAGTTATACCCTTCCTAAAAAATATAATGTGGCACTTGCCACATTATATAATATCTTTATAAATTATAATTTACTGTCTAAGTATTTTTCAAGTGCTTGTTTTGGTTGGAATCCACTGATTTTTTCAATAGGTTCGCCATCTTTAAACAAGATCATTGTCGGAATACTCATAACATTAAATTCCGTTGCTGTTTGACGGTTTTCATCAATGTCTAATTTCGCTACTTTAATTTTGCCTTCATATTTATCTGCAAGCTCATCAATAACAGGTGCGAGCATCTTACATGGTCCACACCATTCCGCAAAGAAATCTACAAATACAAGTCCCTCTGAAGTTTGTTCTTTAAAATCTTTATCTGTTATATGTAATGTCATAATTGTTACACTCCTTTTGGTTATTTACCTTATGACACTATTATACCCCCTACGGTATAATAGTAAAGACATTTGCTTAAAAAAAGACAATCTTTTAAAAGATTGTCCTTTTCTTATTCATGATGATCTTCAAGATCATTAAAGCGTTGTAGATCTTTTTCTTCTACCAATACAAAGAAAAGATCACCTTCGCGTACTTTGTATTCTGGACTCACAAGAATTTGAAATTCTTGATTATTATCACATTTCATACCAAGAATATTAAAACCGTATTCTTGACGAAGATTTAAGTCGTTAATGCTTTTACCATACCATGATGAGAGTGCATGAATCTCAACAATATTGTATCGATCATCAATGCGCAAGGCATCAATTACACTGTGTTTCGCAATTTCGTTTGCAAGTCTTTTTCCCATTTCAACTTCCGGTAAAACAACACGATCGGCTCCTACTTTTTTAAGAACTTCATAGTAATCCATATTTTTTGTTTTCACAATAACATGTTTACAGCCCAATTTTTTGAGATTTAGGACACCAAGGATTGTGGATTCCAAACGTTCTCCCGATGCAATAATTGCGATATCCGCATTTGCGACATCTGCAGCTTCGAGTTGTTCAAGTTTGGTGAAGTCTGCTTGGACTGCATGCTCCACTAAATTCGCTACTTCTTCAACACGTTCCATTTTCGAATCCATCGCAATAACATCAACTTTATGTCGCGCTAATGTTTTCGCAATCGATGCTCCAAATAATCCAAGCCCTAAGATAGCAACAGTTTTATTTGTCATTATTTCGCTCCTTTATCCGATTAAGACGTTCCCTTCAGGGTAACGAATTAACGGTTCTTTCTTTTCTGCACGGCCACCAAACGAGAGGAAGAATGTTAATAATCCAATTCGTCCAGCAAACATTAATACGATTAATACAATTTTACCAATCACTGTAAGATTTGGTGTGAGGCCCATGGTTAGACCCACAGTTCCAAAACACGAGAATACTTCTACCAATACGTATTCAATACCATAACGCTCAGGTATCGTTTCTGTAATCAGAAGGATGAGTGAAGCAAGTAAGACCATAATAATCCCAGCAAATACAATTAAGAGCGCCTTCTCTACTTTTTCATGAGAGATGGATCGATTCTTAAAATGTGTTTGTTCATCTCTTAATTTAGCACGAACAAAGAGCACAATGGTAGCAACGGTTGTTACTTTAACACCACCACCGGTTGAACCCGCTGAAGCACCAATAAACATTAAGAGAATTGTAACAAAAATACCCATTGACGAAACCGTCGCATAGTTAACATTCGCATAACCTGCCGTACGCGGGGTAATCGCCATAAAGAGATAATTAATAAGTTGCATATGGAATGGTAAATCCGCAAACGTTCCATTGCGACTCTCACTTAACCAAAAGAGTAAAAAACTTACTCCTAATATGGAAAGTGTGGTTATCAGTGTAAGTTTGGTATGCATAAGTAATTTACGATTTCGTCGATACGATAACACATCGCGCCAGACGATAAACCCTAAGCCACCCACGACTATAAGACCACCAATTGTAAGGATTACAAGTGGATTTTGAGTGAACCCTTCCAAACTGTCTCCAAATAAATCAAATCCTGCATTACAAAATGCGGATATACTATGGAAAACAGAGAAATAGATTCCTTTTAATATTCCAAATCTCGGAATAAAATCAATCGCCAAAAGGGATGCTCCAATTGCTTGAATTGTGAGCGAAAAGCGAATGATATAACGAATGAGAAACTGCGCATCCGATAAACTATCCGTATTTATGGCTTCACGAACAATCAGACGTTGACGCAAATTGAGACGTTTTCCTATAAAGACAAAAAACATCACGATAATTGACATGAACCCAAGTCCACCAATTTCAATTAAAGTAATGATCACCGTTTTTCCAAAATAGTTCCAATGTTCTGCGGTATTGAGTGTAACCTGACCTGTCACGCAGACTGCAGATGTCGCCGTAAATAATGCATCCAAAAAATTGGTTGCATGACCGCTTTGACTCGATATTGGCAAAGACAACAAGGTCGCACCAACAAAAATTGTTAGTGCGAAACCAAGTGCAATATATTGAGGAATTGTAAGTTTTTTAAATTTACGTTTCATTTTTTCAACCTCAACCTCGATAATGAACGCATAAGAGCAAGCTGAGCTCGTTTTAAATCAAGTCCATCCTCATACTCTTTCTTTTCATTTAGACGCTTTTCGGCACGAATTCGTGCCTGTTCAGCACGATGGAAATCAATTTCTTCTTCACTTTCAATTGTAGAAACCAAAAGTGTTCCTTGATTGTCTTCAAATGTGAACAACCCTTCCGAAACTGCAAAATTTTCTCTTCCATCTTTCGATTTTGTATACATAATTCCAATTTCAATTGGCAATACGATTGCCATATGTTCTTGGAGCACCGTGCGTTGCCCATCAGAAGTTGGGAGTGTGATGGAATCAATCTCCACACTCCGATATGCTCCTTCTGGTGTAACTATTTTTAGATTAAACATTTTCTTTTGTTACGCCTGCCTTACGGTAAACGTCATCAATTGTAGATGCGAACAAGAATGCTTGTTCTGGTAAGTGATCCACTTCCCCATCTAAAATTGCTTTAAAGCTACGGATTGTGTCAGCAATTGGCACATACGACCCTGGAATTCCTGAGAACGTCTCCGCAACAAAGAATGGTTGGGACAAGAAGTTACGGATTTTACGCGCACGGTTAACCGTCAACTTATCATCTTCACTTAATTCATCCATACCTAAAATTGCAATAATATCTTGTAAATCTTTATAACGTTGTAAGATTTTTTGAACTTCAGTTGCTACGTAAACGTGCTCTGCACCTACAACATCTTCCGATAGTAGATTACTGCTTGATTCAAGTGGATCAACCGCTGGATAAATACCAAGCGCTGCAATATTACGATCCAATACCGTTTTTGCATCTAAGTGCGTAAACGTAATGGCAGCAGCTGGATCCGTAAGGTCATCCGCTGGTACATAAATTGCTTGAATCGATGTAATCGATCCTGATTTTGTCGACGTAATACGTTCTTGTAATTGACCCATTTCAGTTGCAAGAGTTGGTTGGTATCCAACAGCAGAAGGCATACGCCCAAGTAGCGCGGATACCTCTGATCCTGCTTGAGTAAAACGGAAAATATTATCGATGAAAAGCAGAACATCTTGTTTGTTTTGATCACGGAAATTTTCAGCCATGGTTAAAGCCGACAACGCAACGCGCATCCGAGCTCCAGGTGACTCATTCATTTGACCATAAACAAGAACTGTATTTTCAAGAACTTTCGCATCTTTCATTTCGTGATAGAGGTCATTCCCTTCACGTGTCCGTTCACCAACACCCGCAACAACAGAAAGACCACTGTGTTCAATTGCGATGTTATGAATTAATTCTTGCATTAAAACCGTCTTACCAACACCCGCTCCACCAAAGAGACCAATTTTTCCTCCTTGTGGGTACGGACAAAGTAAGTCAATAACCTTAATACCTGTTTCTAACACAGTATTAGTAGTTTGTTGATCTTTAAAGGGTGGCGCTTCACGGTGAATTTCATGCATTTCAACACCTTCTGTGTTAAATGTTTGTTCATCGATTGGCTCTCCCAATACATTAAACATTCGGCCTAAAATTTCTTTTCCGACCGGAACTTTGATAGCAAAACCTGTATCCTCAACTTCGAGTCCACGCGATAAGCCATCTGTAGGACCCATAGAAATACAACGCGCTAAATCATTTCCAATGTGTTGTGATACCTCAAGGGTAACATCCATTGATTCATGTTTTACTTTTAATGCATTGTATAGTTTTGGCATGTGCTCTTTATCAAAGCGAACATCCACAACAGGACCGACAATTTGTACGATACGACCTTTCATCTAAGAAACCTCCATTCCAGAAACAATTTCTGATATTTCTTGTGTGATTGCTTCTTGACGCACACGATTGTACTTGCGGCCAAGATCGTCAATCATATCTTGAGCACTATCAGTTGCTTTTTCCATCGCAATCCGACGTGTTGTATGTTCACTAACTTTTGAAGTTAGATATGTATATTTAACGAGACTCATCAATGATTGTTTAATCATCATTTCCGATGCTTCTTCAAAGCTTGGTTCATAGATGACATCATCACGACGACCGCTTGATTTCGTATTCAAGATATGAAGTTTAAAATCAAGGGTCATCGCATTTTCATACTCGGGTATGATTGCGACAATTTGATGTGTAGATACATACGGGTTAATCGTTTTAATAATATCGTGAAGTTCAATACGTTCGCTTGAAACTTCTTGATTAATGATGTTTACACCTCGTGTTTTTAAAAATTCATAAGCTTGGGCACCAAGACTGATAACCATATCCTCCTCACGATAAACTTCTAACAGTTTACGTGCAAGACCTTGGGTATATGCAGAACACAACCCTAAATCCGGCATGACTACAAGGTACAATCGCGGGGTGTCATCAATAATCGCCTCATCAAAATGAATAAATTGTTCAGAAACCTTAGTTACGGCTTCATAATATTCTTTGAACTCACTCATTTGATCACGATAACGTTGTAATTTACTCAAAGAAACAAGTTTCATCGCCTTCGTAATTTTTTGAGTTGAAGAGATTGATTTAATACGTTTTTTTATACCTGAAGTATTAGGCATGATGCGCCGCCTTAAAATCACTTATTTCTTCATCGATAATTGTTTTTAAGTCTTCGATTAATGCATCATCAAGGACATAGTCCTTTTTAATGCGATCAAGCACATCGGTATGTGTTTGAACAAAACGACCATGTAAATGTTTTTCAAACGGTAAAACTTCCTTAACCTCTAATTGGTCAAGATAGCCATATTTATTTAAAAACATACTAATAATCATCAACTCATGTGGTGTCTTTGTAAGTGCACCTTGTTTTAGAAGTTCTGTTAAACGACGACCATGGTCAATCGTTTTTTGAGTTGCTTCATCAATGTCTGAACTAAATTGAGCAAAACTCAATAATTCATGATACGTTGCAAGTTCTAGTTTTAGTGACGATGCTACATGTTTCATTGCTTTTGTTTGTGCTGCTGAACCTACACGTGAAACAGACATTCCGCTATCTACAGCAGGACGAACCCCACTGTTGAATGCATCTAAGTTTAAGAATAGCTGACCATCCGTAATTGAAATAACGTTTGTAGGAATATAAGCTGAAATATCACCTGCTTGCGTTTCAATAATTGGTAACGCAGTCATTGAACCGCCGCCGTAATTTTCATTAAGCTTTGCAGAACGTTCGAGTAAGCGTGAGTGAAGATAGAAAACATCTCCAGGATACGCTTCACGACCTGCAGGTCTTCTTAAGAGGAGTGAAATGGTTCGATAAGCAACCGCATGTTTGGATAAATCATCATAGACAATAAGAACATCTTCGCCATTATCCATCCAATGCTCTCCAATTGCACATCCTGTATAAGGTGCAAGGTATTGTAGCGGTGCTAATTCACTTGCAGTACTTGAAACAACTACTGTATAATCCAGTGCATCATGTTCTTTAAGTTTTTCAACAACCATTGCAACCGTTGATGCTTTTTGACCAATCGCAACATAGATACATTTCACATTTTGACCTTTTTGATTCAAAATAGCGTTTAAAGCAATACTTGTTTTTCCAGTTTGACGGTCACCAATAATTAACTCACGTTGTCCCTTACCAATTGGAATCATTGAGTCAACGACTTTAATTCCAGTATGAAGTGGTTCGTGTACCGATTTACGCGTCATTACCCCAGGTGCCACACGTTCAATAGGACGGACATCAACCGTTTCAATGGCTCCTTGACCATCAATTGGTTGACCTAAAGCATTAACAACACGTCCTAAAAGTGCATCACCAACACCAACTTCAATAATATGGTTTGTACGGTAAACAACATCGCCCTCTTTTACAAGTTTGTCGTTACCTAAAAGTACAACCCCAACTTGGTTTTCTTCTAAGTTTAGTGCCAAACCAAATACTTCATCATTGAAACGGAGCATCTCACCAGATAGAACTTGATCTAAACCGCGCACAAAGGCAATACCATCACCAACTTTGAAGACTTTACCAACATCTACATTGGCTTCATCAAATTCGATAGTACTAATTTTTTCCTTTAACATCTGTAAGATGTTTTCAGTTTGGTTACTCATTCTCTAATCCTCCCTGGTTTAAGATTCGATCTAATTTACTTTTAATACTTGTGTCATAAATATCATGGTTGACACGTACCACAAGACCCTTAATCAACGAAGCATCAACATTATAGTCAATCTCAAAAACACCTTCATAGCGTAATTTTAAATTGGCCATTAATTGTTCTTTTTCGTTTTCACTTAATACATTTGGACTTGTAACCTCAACAACATTGAGATGCTTACCTTCTTCAAGGAAATCACGATATTCTCGTACAATACGATCAAAATCGCTCATCAATTTCGCATCTTGAATCATCTTGAGAAATTTTACAACTTCTTGAGGAAATGTTTTCCCCAATTCACTCCATACTGGTTCCAACGCATCTTGATCCAAGAACGTTGCTGTCATAATACGATAAAATTCTTCATCGTTTAAAAATTCTTGAAACGTTTGTAATGCGTTATAGAATTCCAAGGGGTTTCTTGTTTCAACACCCACTTGATAAAGTGCCTCTGCGTAGACTTTAGTGCTTATAATCATAAGCATTCATTTCCTTCGCAAGATCATCCATCATATTTAGATTGTTGAGTTCCGCATCTTGTAAAACCTTACGGTTTACATCGACCGCAACTTGCAGCATGTATTGTTGAACTTCTGTATAAAGTTTTTTCTTTTCTAATTCATATTCTTTTTGCAATGCAGCTTCTCGACGATCGATTTCTACTTGAGCAGACGCAATAATATCTTTACGTTTTGCTTCAGCATCGGCCATCATATCGCCTTCAATTTTCTTTAGGCGCTCCATTGCGACAACATACTCATGACGTTGTTCTTCTTTAAGTTTTTTTGATTCTAGCTTAAGTGCTTCTGCTTCTTTTACTTCGCTCTCAATTAATTCCGAACGTTTTTCTAAGTATTCTTGAACAGGTTCGTGTAAATATTTTTTATACATCAAATATATTACGAATGTAGCACCAAGCTGAGCTGCCATCGTCAAGAGATTTGGCATTAACTTTTGTGCAATATCGATAGTCATAGAACCCTCCTAATATCTTACTTAAATACAAAGATTAACAAGAATGAAATTAACATACCATAAATAGCAGCTGTTTCAGCAATACCAGCACCAAGAATTAACATAGCGCGAATTTTACTTTCTGCTTCTGGATTTTTACCTACAGCTTCAACAGCTTTAGCCGCTGCGTAACCTTGTCCAATTGTTGAGAAAATCCCTGTCATAACCGCTAAAGCAGCAGCAATTGCTACTAACCCTCTACCAACACTAACTGTATCCATTTTAAATCCTCCTTATTCTGAATACTCGACAGCAATTAAAATTGATGTCAATGAAATAAATATAAATGCCTGCAAAAATGCAGAAAACAAATCAAAATACAAATGCAATACTGGGGCTACAATTACACCCATAAAGTTGAATCCACCAATTACTGGAACAAAACTACTTACCCATGCTGTAAACGTATAGAGTAATGTCATAATGACCGTTCCCGATAATACGTTCCCAAATAAACGTAATGACAAACTAATGAGCGGTGCAACTGTACCGAAAAAGTTTGGAATTACAAACGGGAAGAACGGTTCAAAGAAACCTTTGATGTATCCTTTAACACCATTCGCGTCAATCTTTGCAATTTGGATGAGAACAAACGTTATAATCGCAAGAACGAGTGTAACACTATAGTTACTTGTCGGTGCTTCTAATCCCGTTAAACCCATCATATTTGCTAAGAGAATGTAAATAAATACACTCCCAATGTACGCCGCCATGCGCTTCCCATGTTTTTCACCCATGTTCTGCACAGTAAACGTAGTTATGGTTTGAACATAAAGTACTGCTTTAAGTACCAATCCTCTCGGACGCTCCTCAAGCGTTAAATCTTTAAGCTTTGTACCAATAACATAAATCAAGGCGGAGACAGCAATCGTTAAGATCAAGACTGAATAGAGCTCACTCTGTACCATGCTTATTCTCCTTTGTAAATAATCCCGACATAAATAATATGAGTCGATCGATCAAATACGATGCCGCTAATGCATACGGGTTAATTGCATTAGGAAACATAAATGCAAGTAATAATGGTAACCATAAGATTACAAATACAAATATGATATACCGGATATATTTCCCTACAGTAAATTGATCCTCATCGAGCATAACCGCATAAAATTTTTCTCTGAAAAATCCCAACGTTAAGAGGCATGCCCAGCCAATGAGCCAACCAAGAGTCATTCGCCAATCAAAGAACATTAGAATCATTGCCACAATCGCAATCACACCAACTTGAATTTTCTTTGCCATAAGCACCTCCATAATCTCAAAAAAACCCCGTTTTGTTCGCATCCACTTTCTGTAAGAAAAGTTAGACATTCATAACGGGTTATCGACTCCTTCATTCAACACTGTGAATACGGGTAAATCGTAACACATTGAAGGTTTTTTTTCAATGAATAATACACCAGGGTATGTACGACATTTACGAAAGAAAACGCTTCAATTTGCCCCTATATAAATAGGATAGGAAAACGACCTTTTCACCACCAAAATTTAACACAAACTTAACAAATCCTTGTTGTTCTTTTATTGTTTTTCAATCATTCTTTCGTCAAACCACAAAAAAAGCCTTCACCTTTACGTAGATGAAGACCATTTTTTCTTATGAATTTGATTGTGACATGGGAATCATTGAAAGTTGAACACGTTGTTTGGCAGCATCCACATCCACAACCCAAACTTTCACAACATCACCAACTGCAACGACATCCGTCGGATGTTTCACAAATTGATTGCTTAGTTTGGAAATATGTACGAGTCCATCTTGCTTTACGCCAATGTCCACAAACGCTCCAAAATCGACAACATTTCGAACAGTACCATTTAGTTCCATCCCTGATTTCAGATCCTCCATCGTTAAAACATCTGAACGTAAAAGTGGACCACTCATCGCATCACGCATATCACGACCAGGGGCGATTAATGCTTTAAGGATGTCGTTAAGTGTCTCTTTTCCTAAATCGTATTTCTCCGATAATGCATTGATTGATAAGGACTCCAAATGTTTTCGTGTCGCTTCCGTACCAAGATCCTTCAGTGCAATGCCTTCATCGCTTAGAAGTTGTTTGGTGATGACATAGGTTTCAGGGTGAATTCCTGTGTTATCTAAAATATTTTTTCCTTTAGGAATGCGAAGAAATCCAATGGCTTGTTCAAATGATTTCGGCCCTAATCGAGGTACCTTTTTGATTTGTGTCCGCGAATCGAAGGAACCATTCTCTTCACGATACGTCACGATGTTTTGCGCAGTTGTTTTAGTGAGTCCTGCAACATGTTCCAATAATTGTGGACTCGCAGTATTGACATCAACACCGACTTGGTTAACGGCCGTTTCAACCACAAAATCCAGCTGATTTGATAAGTTTTTCTGACTTACATCATGTTGATATTGTCCAACTCCGACAGATTTTGGATCGATTTTAACCAACTCCGCTAAAGGGTCTTGAATTCGGCGTGCAATACTTACCGCCGAACGTTGTTCAACCTGTAAATCCGGAAATTCTTTGCGTGCAATATCACTTGCTGAATACACCGATGCACCCGCTTCGTTCACGATGAGGTAGAAGGTTTTTGTCGTTACTTTTTTAAGGTTTTCAGCTACGAACACTTCCGATTCTCGACTTGCTGTACCATTTCCAATCGCCACCATATCAACATGATATTTCTCAATTAAATCGATAAAAAGCTGAGCCGCTTCACGTTGCTTATGAGCAGGTGCGGGATTGTGTGGATAAATGACATCAATCGCTAAGACTTTCCCCGTTTCATCTACAATAGCGAGCTTGCATCCGGTACGATATGCAGGATCAAATCCCATGACAGTACGACCTTTTAACGGTGCTTGCAGCAGTAGATTTCGTAAGTTTTCTCCAAAAATAGATATGGCTTGTTTATCCGCTTCCTCCGTCAACATATTCCGAACTTCGCGCTCAATCGCTGGTTTAATAAATCGTTTATAACTGTCCTCATAAGCCGCTCTGACCCTGTGAACCGTTGGAGAATCCGTCTTGTTTCCAATGATTTGATGATCCAAATAACGCATTATTTTTGTTTCGTCGACAACGATATCGACCTTTATAACACCCTCTTTTTCAGCTCGATTAACTGCTAAAACCCGATGCGATGCAGCATTTTTAACGGGTTGGGTAAACGCGTAATACATCTCATAAACATGACGTTCATCTTTGGTGTCATCCTTTAGGACTGTCGATAAAACACCTGTATTTATTGTATAATCTCGAATCCACTCTCTAAATGCTGGCTCATCCCCGACGCGTTCCGCAATAATTTCATGAACCCCTTGGTAAACATCTTCCAACGTAATTAAGTCAAATTCAGCATTTAAATAGGACGTTCCTTGAGCTTCATCATTAAAATCACGTGGACAGGAGAAAACATCATCCGCGAGTGGTTCCAGACCTTTTTCCTTCGCAATCGTTGCTTTTGTGCGGCGTTTTTGCTTATAAGGACGATACAAATCTTCAACTTTTTGAAGTACGGTTGCGTTCCCAATCTCCAGCGCCAAAGAATCCGTTAACTTTCCTTGCTCATCAATAAGACGGAGCACTTCTTCTTTACGCGTTTCTAACGTTTCAAGATAGTGATGACGTTCTTCAATTTCTCGAATTTGGACTTCATCCAACGTCCCCGTAACCTCTTTACGATAACGAGCAATAAAGGGCACGGTATTTCCGTCTTCCAATAATTTTAAAACCGCATCAATTTGATGCGGACTGTACGCTTTAAGTTCTTGCTTGAGTAAATCAACTATATTTTTTTCCATTAAATTTCCTCACTTCTTCTCTTATTTTAACACACCTTTAAATAAATAAAAAAGCGTGCATCACGCTTTTGAAAATTCAGCTAATAAGCCTTCATATACGACCTCAAATGCCTCGACCTTTGTGAAATCATAAGGATGAACAAGATAAGCAGGTGTTTCCCAGAAAACAAGATTCGCTTGTTCCATAACCTCTGCAACAAACTCGGAGCAATAATATCCGTTCTCACGGGCTATGCGTCGATTAAACGCCGCACCAACAAGCCCCACAAAATTATAATGGTAATCATCCATATTTTCGACAAACACGCCGACATTCGCCTTTAATTGTGCATACGTCTCCAATTCAACATCCAGCTTTAAGACCAAACAACGGGTATTCTTAAAACGCTTAAACGTTCCTTCATAGAAACTTTCCTTCACAAAGCCGCCCCAAAACGGATTGTGCGGTTGTTTACGCCCAAAACTGTATAGTGTATGTAACGACGCATCAAAGGATATTGAGACATGATTATAAGGTGCTCCCGTAACCATTTTAATAACGCGCGTTAAAAGACTCCCCGTATCACTTAATACGATATAAACTTCTTTATGTTCCACAACTCACCTCAAATATTAATGAAGATATTATAGCACAACTTCTAACGCAATCCAGTCACCTTACCATCGATATAATCCATATCGACTGCATTCGGGTGTTTCGGCAACCCTGGCATTGTTAGAATATTCCCTAATAAAACGACGACAAATCCAGCCCCAGCAGCAAGGCGAACATCGCGTACATGTACCGAAAAATTTGCGGGTGCATTGAGTTTTTTTGGATCATCGCTAAATGATGTTTGTGTCTTCGCAATGCAAACTGGAAGACCATCAGGGTATTGTGATTCGATATCCTTAAGCTTCTCAAGGGCACTCTCAGAATATGAAACTGAATCAGCTCGATAGATTCTATGCGCTATCGTTTCAATCTCTTGTCTTAGATTTTGCGTTAGCGGATATAAAGGCTTGAAATTAGAAGGACGTTGACACATTTCAATAACAGCACGCCCCAATGCTTCACCGCCTTCTCCCCCTCTGGCAAACACGTTGGTTAAGACAACCTCACAGCCCAGTTCCTGTCCCAAGTGTTTTAAATAATTGATTTCCTCTTGCGTGTCTGTTTCAAATTGATTAATCGCAATCATCACGTTATCTGAAAACTGCTTTAGATTTTCGTAATGTTGAATTAGGTTTTTTGATCCTTCCATTAATGCAGCGATGTTTTCGTCTTCCAATTCCGAAAGGGGAACACCACCATTATATTTAAGTGCTCGAATCGTTGCGACCAAAACCGTCGCATCCGGGACGAGATTGGCACCGCGACATTTTATGTCATAAAACTTTTCTGCACCAAGATCAGCCCCAAAACCGGCTTCTGTGACAACATAGTCGCTTACTTTGAGAGCCATTCGTGTCGCAATAACCGAATTACATCCATGAGCAATATTCGCAAACGGACCACCATGAATCAGCGCTGGTGTATTTTCGGTTGTTTGAACTAAATTGGGTTTGATTGCATCTTTTAGAAGCAAGGCCATGGCCCCCACCGCATCAAAATCTTGGGCTGTCAGCATCTCACCTTCAAATGTATACCCTACTACAATACGACTTAAGCGTTGCTTCAAGTCATCCATATCTTCCGCAAGACACAAGATAGCCATAATTTCCGATGCGACCGTAATATCAAATGACGTCGCATGTGAGACACGCTTACCAACAATTTCCAGTTCCCGAAGCGAGCGATCATTCATATCCATCACCCGATGCCATACAAGTCGCTCAGGATCAATACCCATTTCATTCCCATGATAGATATGGTTATCGATTAATGCTGCAAGAAGATTGTGTGCCGAGGTAATCGCATGAAAATCTCCCGTAAAATGAAGATTGATATCATCCATCGGTACAACTTGAGCATAACCCCCTCCGGTAGCACCACCCTTCATACCAAAACACGGACCCAAAGAAGGTTCACGGAGGGCACTGACAGCAGATACACCCAAACGGTTCAAAGCCATCGAGAGACCGATATTTACCGTCGTCTTCCCCTCGCCTGCCGGCGTCGGATTAATCGCAGTTACAAGAATCAACTTTCCCTGTTCAGGTCGTTTCATAATTTCCAATGAAAGTTTGGCCTTGCTGTTACCATAAGGTTCAATAAGATTGGCAGAAATTCCCAATTTATCCGCAATCGATTGCACCGGTAAAATTTTTGTTGCTTCAGAGATCTCTACATCTGTTTTCATAACATTCCTCCTAAAATTTAAGAAAGCATAGGATGCCTATGCTTTCGTTAATCGAGTTTTATAAGGTTTCATATAGTCCAAAACCTTTTTAATGACAAAAATCTTAATGGGAAGCATAACTAAAGATTTCGTTACGCGAACGGGTATCATCGCAAGATAACTCTTTCCAAGTACCAAACTTAACCAATACGTATTTAATAACAAATTGATGGCAATCGTATTAAAAAGCGCAATCCCGACAATAACGGATAAGCGGCAATCTGCATCCTTCAACAATCCATACATCGCGCCAATAATAAATGCTGATAAGGTAAAACCGGGAAAATAAGCACCCCCTTGTGGGAAGAGCACTGCTCCCAATACATCTGCAAGTGCAGCTGCAACGCCACCAAATAACCAACCATATAAATACCCTGCAATTGCCATTGGTACATAGGTAAAACTAATCTTAACGATGGGTGTTGGTATTGCTAAAAACCGTGAAACAACGATTTGAAGCACCACAAACATCGCAAGATGTGTAAGCTTTCGTGTATTCATCATAAATTCCTCTTTTCTTTGTCAAGCAAAAAGAAAAGCTCTCGCAACGGACGCAATAACACATCGCGCTTTCGCTTCGTCATACAGCAACTTCCCATCCGTATGCACTTAACGCGTGTCATTTACTTTGCTTGATAAATTAAGAATACCAAGACTGCCCTAAGAAATCAACTTATGTTACTATATACTCAAATGAGGTGTAAAATGAAAAAAACGAACGCAATGCGCATTCTTGATCAAAAGAAAATTGACTATACCATGCGCGAATATCAAAGTGATGGCATTAATATTGATGGCATCTCGGTTGCCAAACAAATTCAAGAATCAGCCGAAAAGGTTTTTAAAACCATCGTCTTGCATAATGGAAATCAATATTTTGTTGCTCTAATCCCTGTTGCCGACCATATCGATCTCAAAGCATGTGCAAAAGGGTTAGGGGTCAAAAAACTTGAATTGCTACATGTGAAGGAATTATTCGACCTAACCGGGTATGTTCGAGGCGGTTGCTCGCCGATCGGTATGAAAAAACAATTCCCTACAATTATTGATGAAACGTGTTTGCTCTTTGAGACTATAATCTTTTCCGGTGGACGCATTGGAACGCAAATTGAGATGAAACCTGAAGCACTCATTAAACTGATTAATGCAAAAACCGGTGCAATCACTGCTATCGAAAATTTATAAATAAACAGAATCCGCTTAAGCTGTTAATTCAGGCCATCCAAAAAGGTAACACATCATCCGTGTTACCTTTTTTTTGCGTTTAATTAATAATATCATCTAATTGGATAAATCCTGTTCAACATAAACGGTCCGAGTTGGAAACGGTAGTGTAATATCATGGGCTTCAAGTGCATAAATAATTACACGACGAAGATCACGCTCAACTGCCCAGTTTTTTCCTACATACGTTTTACATGTAATACGAATATTTAACGAACTTTCTTCATATGCTGTAACGCCTTGAACAATCGGTGTTTGCATAATCGATCCTGGATTTTGATAGTGTTTTACTGTATTATTTAAAATTTCTAAAATCGTATCCAGATCTTTGTCATAAGGAACCGGTACATCAACAACCGCAAACATAAATTCCTTCGACATATTCGTAACCATCTTAATTTCACCATTAGGTATGATATAAACTTTACCATCCGTCCCATTACGCAATCGCGTCGTCCGCAATGTGATGTCCTCGACTGTGCCTGTCACATTCGATAAGGACACAACATCACCGACATTAAATTGATTCTCCGATAAAATAAAGAATCCATTAATAACATCCTTCACAAGTTGTTGTGCACCAAATCCTACCGCAACACTCCCTATACTTGTGACTGCAAGAATGGGCTTCGTATCCAATCCGATTGTTTCTAAAATAATGATAAACGCAATAAAATACACAACATACACAAGTATTCTCGAAATAATTGGGTAAACCGTACGTTGTTGTTTGCCAAGCGGAACTTTATTTTCAATTTTAACAAGACTCTTACGAATGATACGAACCACTACGAACACAATAAAAAGCGTTACAGCGATGCTTACCAAACGTAAGACAAATGGTTTTTCAAAAAAAAGAATCAATTTTTCCATAAACGTCAACTCCCTTTAAATATATTAACAAGGTTCTACACGCATTACAATTCAAAACAAAAAGAAACACCGTGGTGCTTCTTAGTCTTGTAAGTGTCCTGAATTGTCCTCAACCTCTGTAATGGCATCTTCCTTTACTGGGTGTTTGTTTTCAATATGATCATGAATAAACTTTTCTTCTCGTTCATCGATTTTTTCATTTGTTTTTTCCAGAATGGATATCAGTCGATGCTTCCCTTGAACAGGTAATGAATCATCACGAACAACATAGTTTATGCAATATCCAAAAAAAACAACCCAAGCGATAATCCACCCTGAAATTAAGAGAATCATTATCGATGCGAGTGGACCATAAATGGTTTGGTAATTCGAATATTGATTAATGTACACAAAGAAAAGGCGGCCTAATAGAATCAAGATGATTGAAGTAATTGCAGATCCCCAAATAACATCGCGAAATCGCGTGTATTTAAATGACAACAATCGGTAGAAAAAAACGAAGAAAAATGTAATGACTATTGGACTCGTAAATTTATTGATAAATGGAACATATCCAATTAAGATTCCAAAAGCCATGATTCCTAAAACAATCATGATAAAGTAAATACACGCTAAAATTCTTAAAAAGAAATGATTAATATTGACCCCATCTTGTTCACTACTTAACAGTAGGAACGAATAAATACTTTTTGAAGCAACCCAAATCGATACCCCAAGCAATGAGATGATCAACCATAAATTCGACAAATCCGATGTTTGAATGTAATCCACAAATGGCAGAATTAAGTCCGCTGGGACATAACGTTGTAAAAGTTGAATAATCTGTGATACATCGTATACATACGTCCCCACAAACACCACCGATATAATGATAAACGGTGCAATACCAACGATAATTGAATATGCCAAAGCATATGTAAAGAGTGTCCCTTCATTTGAGGACATCATCTCCATAACAGTTTGGATTTTTTTTATTATTTTTTTCATGCACCACTTCTCCTTATATCAATGTAACAAAAAGACTGGAATAATTCCAGTCTAAATGATTTTTTCGAAAAATGCGTTTACTTTAGATGGGTTTGTATCGAGCAATACCTCATCGCCACCGATTAAGGCAGGCGTTGCCATAATCCCATGATCCAACGCGATTGATTTAAAACGTTCTGGGTTTTCCTCTCGCTTTACCACTTCGATATGTTCGGCATATTTATTACGAAGTCCCAACTCGAGGTAGTTCTTTAATGCCATACATTTTGGACAGTTGTCCTGAGTTAACATCATAACTTTTGTCATTATCGTGTAATCCTTTCTTTATCAAAGAAGAAGTCATCATCATGTAATGATTCAGATTTCATTTTTTGATAACCATTTCCCTTCATCGAGAAGTTATCCATTGTTTTTGTTTCAGTGTTTAATCCATTAAGTACAACAGGGTTTACTTCTTCATATTCGTAATATGCATCAAACCCAAGATTCATCATGGCTTTGTTCGCATTGTAACGAACAAAGATCTTAACATCGTGCGATAATTCTACGGGATCATAAATTGTTTCAATGAGTTCAACTTCTTCCTCATAGATTGCATCGAGATAGGTTGTAAGCCATTCATAGAGCGACGCTTGTGTCTCAGCATCGAACTTGCGATAAAGTTCCATCGCCAAGTTTCCAATATAAAGCCCATGGATACTTTCATCACGCAAGATAAGATTAATGATTTCTCCAGCTTGCATTAATTTCCCTTGACCATAAAAATAGAGGGGATAGTAGAAACCACTATAGAAGAGGCACGATTCCAAGAACACGCTTGCAACCATGGCTTTCCACTGTGCAACATCAAATTCAAAGTCATCCACTGGATCCCCTAAATCTGCATATTGCTTGCGATAGGTAAGGCGATCTAAGTTTTCATAGTAACCAACAATTAAAGCAAGAATATTTTGCATATTCTTATTTTGTTCGCCCCATCGATAAAGGTCATCAATTTCTTCGTTTTTCATATATGTCATAAAAATATTTGAATAACTTTTCGCATGCACAGCATTTTCCATAGCTGCCATAAAGTTCAACACCGACTTACGCTGATGATATTTATGATCAATCGATCGCGAAACAACAGGCATTCCTATATCACCTTGATATGTATCGAGGAACGTAAGTACGAGTAAGTTTCGTCCATAGGCCAGTTTCACATCTTCAGGTAAACTCGCCCATAAATTTAAATCAGGCTGAAGACTAATGTCTTCCGGTCTCCAAAACTGACTTAAATTTTGTTCGTAAAACGTCTGCGTAAAATTATCTTCATGTTCATTCCAATTCGCGCCATCGTATTCGCGATCCGCCTTAATCTCATTAATTTGCTTTAACATCATCGTTTTCCTCCTCCTTAAACCGCACAACTTTCACATTCATCAATTCTCAATTTTTGTGTTCGTGTATAGTACAACGTCTTAATTCCTTGGTAATGTGCATAGAGGTAATAGCGTTGTAGACTACGTGTTGTCTCATCCGAAGTAATGCATAACTCAAATGAAATTCCTTGATCAACATGCTTTTGTGCCGTAGCAATCACGTCGATAATCTTATACTTATCCATTTGATATGCTGATTCGTACATAAACCCTGCAACATCCGCAGCAGGCATTGGGAAGTATGTTTTTGAATTTCCATACGTACGTTCTTCGACAATTTGTTTAATTGGCGTTAAGGAAGGTGTAGCACTCATAACATATGCAATCGAACCATTCGGTGCAACCGCTAATCGATTTGAGTTGTAGAGTCCATGGGTCATTACATCTTCTTTTAATTGAGCCCAGTCTTCATCCGTTGGTATTTCAATATCCGACAACAAGCCTCGAACCACGTCAGTCTTTGGTAATACTCGACCCCGATCGTTGAAATAACTGCCGTCCGCATACGAACTTCGCTCAAAACCATAGAATTTCTCGCCGGTTTCTTTCGCTTTCTCCATTGAATGCACAAGACTATAATAGTTAATTAAACTAAAGAACACATCAATTAAGTCAATATCTTCTTCACTACCGTAACCAATGTAATTTTCCGCAATATAACCATGATGTCCCATAATACCAAAACCAACACTACGCATAATGCGGTTTGCACGCGCTACAGCGGGAACATGCGCAATATTTGTTTTTTCGGAAACAGAGTTCATAATTTCCATTGCAGCAAATACGGTCTCTTTAATGGAGTTATTTTTGATCATATTTCCCATATGACCGCTCGCAAGGTTACAAGAAATATCGAGACCGATTTCATCTTCATCACGGCGATGATAATCACCATAGTGAGATACAATCGACGGCTGTAAAATTTCTGTACATAAATTCGAGAACTTGATTGGATCAGCAAGTGGATTTTCTTTGTTTACGTTGTCCGCATACATAATGTATGGATAACCTGACTCCCCTTGTAATTGCGCAATCATATCAAATAACTTACGTGGATTGATTTTGCGTTTGCGCACTTTAGGATTTTCAACCAACTTGTCGTACCATTCATCCATCTTAATGGCGACATCTGAGAATGGAATCCCGTATTCTTTATAGACCGTGTGTGGATAGAAGACATACATGTCTTTATCTTCACGCGCTAATTCAATCATTTTATCGGGCATCACAACCCCCATTGAGAGCGTTTTAACACGAACATCATCATCGGCATTGAGTTTTTTTGTTTGCAAGAAATCTTCAATATCAGCATGGAATACATTTAAGTAAACAGCTCCTGCACCTTGACGTTGTCCCATTTGGTCGGCGTATCGGAATGCATTATCTAAAAGTTTTGCTACCCCAACAACACCTTTCGCAACGTTTGGAATGTCTTTAATTGATTCGCCTTTTGCACGTAAATTGGTCAAGTTAATGGAAACGCCACCACCCAATTTTGAAAGTTGCATCGCAAATTCTTGAACTCGTGCAATATCGTTTAACGAGTCATCCACTTCCAATAAGAAACACGATACAAATTCACCGCGTTTTTTCTTACCGGTATTGAGAAGTGTTGGTGTTGCCGGTGTAAAATCTTGCGCAATTAACGACGTAATCAGTCTTTTAGCAAGTTCAAAGTCGCCATCCGCATGATAAAGTGCAATTACCGAAAGACGGTCTTCATAACGTTCTAAGAACACACGTTCCGCGTCAATGGATTTAAGTGCGTAATCATTATAAAACTTAAACGCTCCCATATATGTCGGGAAACGGAATTTGGCATCATATGCAATATCATAGACCGCTTGAATTTGATCAAACGTATACTTTTCTAAAAATTCTGTTTCGTAATAATCATTCGTTGTAAGATATTCCAATTTTTCTTCAAGTGAGTGAAAAAACTGAGTTTTCTTATTGATTTCATTTAAAAAGTAAGAGCGGACTGCCTCTTTATCTTTATTTAAATCCTTAATATTTCCATCGCCATCAACGATTTGATTATTTAGAATTACCCATTCTGGAATTTGATTTGATTTATTTTGTACTGTCATTTATTTTGTCCTCCCCTTATATGATTCAAGCCATTGTCGAACAATCTCCACATCTTTTGTGAATCCTGATCCTTCAAACTTTAAAACAAGTTCAATATTGTATTCATCATGAATTTTATCGCCTGCTGCACCGAAGTTTGTGCCCCAATTGCGATTGCCACCAACCGCAACGCCAACGACCTTTGCAGCTTCGTGTTCCAAAAATGCTTTGGTCTCTTCCGTTACCTTACCGAAATCCCATGACCGCGTTACCAAAAAAATGTCTTCATCCATCGGTTCATACTCTAAGATATCAATACATGGTACGCCAAGTTTTTCCGCAAATCGTTGACATTGCCCCGTTAAACTGTCAAAAACCACAATCACATCGTCACATCCTTTCGAACTAATTTCATTTAAACATAACCCTCCCCGAAATTCTTGAGTATTGCATGAAATTCCCGCGAAATTGAAGAATGTAAACTTGAAAGATAAATTAATTAACGTTTATCATTGTTAGTAACTTTGTTTTTCATTTCTCATTCTTTTTTGTGAGTTTTTATATTTTACATATTGACACACAAAACAAGCATTAAAACTCGGTTTTGAAACCGCTTTAAATTTTTGCACGAACATTCGTGCAAAAGTCCCTATGGAACTAAAAACCAGAGATATGTATGATAAAGGCGAGCAAAGGAAAGAGAGGTGACTCAATGAATACATTAATGGATTGTATTATTGAAATCCCAGAAAAATTAAATCATTTACGTGATCAACGTGATGTGATTGCAACCGCAATAAACCAAGCGACACATGGAGATACTGTACGCAAAGTTGTGGTTGTGGGTTCGGGTTCATCTTACAATACGGCATTTACCACAAAAACATTTGCGGAATCTACATGCCACATTGAAGTTGAATTAATGTACCCCAGTATTTTTGTTGAACACTATAACCGAGCACTTTGTGATCAACATGCACTCTATATCTTCATTTCACAAGGAGGCCAAACAAAACTTGTGTACGAAGCGATTGAATGCGCCAATCAATTAGGACTGAAAACAGTTTCGATTACCGAGTCGCTTGAAACACCGATTGCGAAAAAGGCACAGACCGCACTTGAAATGGGCAGTGGAAAAGAACAATTTATTTTTCGAACACTTGGGTTTTCGACGACATGTACCGTTCTTTATCTTATTTACCTATCTCTTGGCGTTATAAACAATCAGATTGACCCCACACAATCTGAAGCAATTATCAAAGACTTAGACGTGATGATTCAGGAACTCCCCCACATTCGTGAAGCATCCAATGCCTTTTATCACAACAATAAGTTATATTTTTCAAAGACAGATGCTTATATCTTTTCCGGACCGGGCGCCTTATGGCCCATTGCTCAAGAAGCAGATATTAAGTTTATGGAAATGCTACCCAGTCTTACCAATAGTTTCGAACTTGAAGAATTAATTCATGGTCCACAAAATATGTTTACCCATGACCAAGGGTTCTTCTTACTTGCGTATCACGAAAATGATTTGCGTAAAAGCAGGAAGATTCAGAAATTTATAACACAGGAAGTGCATGCCCGCTGTATAATTGTCTCAAATACGGACAAAGACGATTTCAATATCAACACGAAATCAACGTATTTCTATCCACTTGCTTATATGACATTCTTCCAAGTGCTTGCATACCACATTGCTACAGATCGTGGTCGCGACCTTTCGAAGACAATGTATCCCCAACTTACGGAATACATCAATAAAAGTCTTGAGACGAAACGTTCTTAATGAAGGTACCTTCGAACTACATTAAATTGTCTAAAGCATTGGACCTTATGATTTACCGCACTGTGCGATGTTGGTTTTATTCGAATATCGATAACGGATAACTTCAATCCGACACTTACATCACTAACCGGTACTATATAAAGAAGGAGTATATTATGATACAAAAAATTAGAATCGATGACCGCTTGTTACACGGTCAAGTCGCTTACAGTTGGAAATCTGCACTCAATTATGAAGCAATCGTAATTGCAAGTGATGATGCAGCATCGGACCCAATTCGTAAACAAGCACTTAAACTTGCCAAACCTGACGGGGTTAAACTCGCAATTCGTTCTCTTGATGAAGCCATCGCCCTTTTAAATAATGAAAAATTAAAAGGTCTTAAGGTATTTGTTGTGACTGCATCCCCACATGATGCACTCAAACTCTACCAAGGCATTCAAGAAACACCTATATGTACACTGGGTGGTGTTCAAATGAAAGAAGGTCGCAAAGCCTTCGCACCAGCTGTATACTTCACACCCGAAGAACTCCACGCCATGGACGACCTCATTGGTTTAGGAATCTCTGTCGAAGTGAAACAAGTACCCGATGACAAAGGTAAAGACTTTTCAGATTTACGTCAAAAATTTTTAACACAGTAATCTACTAAAAATATATAAGGAGGAAATATCTATGCAAGAAGCGTTACTTGTTGGTCTTGTAGTCGCCTTGGTATGGTTCGTAGAAAAGATGCTCGGAACCCCAATGGCCAATCGACCACTTATTATCTCACCCCTTGTTGGACTCGTACTTGGCGATCTTCAATCAGGAATAATTATTGGTGCCAGTCTTGAGCTTGTCTTTATGGGTGCCATTCAAGTTGGTGCTGCAGTACCACCGGATGTGTTAATTGGTTCTGCACTGGGAACAGCGTTCGCAATCTTATCCGGTCAAGGATCTGAAATTGCGCTTGCGCTTGCTTTACCGATTGCAATCCTTGCACAATCATTAAAAGTTATTATCTTTATTGTTCGATCATGGTTTATGGACTTTGCCATGAAACTCGCAGAAGATGCGAACATTAAAGGAATGTTTGCCCTCAATATTGGAGGTCTCTTACTTCACTGCCTCATGTACTTTACAGTAGCCTTTATTGCTGTACTCTTCGGTGCAAGTGCTGTAGAAGGATTTGTACAAGCCATTCCCGCAAATCTAATGAATGGTCTTGAAGTTGCTGGAAAACTGCTCCCTGCAGTAGGGTTCGCATTGTTACTCCAACCGATGATGAATGGAAAAAACATTCTCTACTTCATTCTTGGATTTATTCTTATTGCCTACCTTGAATTACCAATCTTAGCAGTAACCTTATTCGGTGTTATTCTTGCCTTCATTATTGTCTTTGAAGTCGGACAAGCACCTGCAGCCATAGAACATGATGAATTGGAGGACTTATTCGATGAATAAAATAGAAACAACAAAAGAAGATAAAAAGTTATTTCGAGAAATCTTCTGGTACTCATTCTTACTCGAAAATTCCTATAACTATGAACGCCAACAAGGACTCGGATTTGCGGTAGGAATGTGGCCAGCCATTAAACGCTTTTACCACACCAAAGAAGATCGTGCCGATGCACTTGTACGTCATATGCAAATCTTTAACACAACCCCTCATGTTGTTTCCGCCATCACGGGTGTTGCGACGGCACTTGAAAAAGAAGCAAGTCAAAATCCCGATTTTGATAAGAATACAATTAATAGCATCAAGATTTCATTGATGGGTCCATTTGCTGGGATTGGTGATTCCTTTTTCTGGGGAACCATCCGTATTATTGCAACCGCAATTGCGTTACCTTTATCACAACAAGGAAACATCCTCGGTCCGATTTTATTCCTAATTGCATTCAATGTTCCACACATGATTGTGCGTTACCTTGGTGGTGTCTTTGGATATAAATTCGGAACAAACCTTATGGATAGTGCATCCGAATCCGGTATTTTCGCAAAGATTACCAAAGCAGCAACCATTGTCGGATTAATGGTTATTGGAGGCATGAGTGCTCAAATGGTTAAACTTAAAACCATTGTGGCATTTTCATTTAATGAAACAGAGTTTTTACTCCAACAATACATTGATCAAATCTTCCCACTGCTTTTACCACTTCTTTATACACTTTTAATGTTCCATTTATTAAAGAACAAGAAAAAGAGTTCGATGTTCTTACTGCTTGTTACCATTGCATTTGGTATCATTGGTTCGTATATTGGATTACTCTAATTGCACAAGACAGGATGTTGCGTTATCGTTAAGATACGCAACATCTTTTTTTAAAAGGAGGACTTATGGAATTCACAAATCGGCAACTTATCATCATGCATCATCTTGCACAAGGGCAAACCGTTACAGCCCATGAACTTGCACTTTCAAGTAATGTATCCATTCGAACAATCAAGAAAGAGATCCAAATACTTCGTGAAGTGTTGAAGTCATATCAGATTGAGGTTTGTTCCATTCCAGGCCATGGATATCGTCTAAATCCTCTAAATGAACACCAAGAAGAAAAAATTTTCGAGAACATTGGCTCGATTAGCTTGATTCGACGCATGAATAGTTTTTCGCGAAATAACTCCGAACGTGTTTCTTATCTAATTCGAACGCTCTTAAACGCCAACGATTACCTAAAGATTGAAGACCTCGCAGAACGGATGTTTGTCAGTCGTACCACCATTCACAACGACCTTAAAGATGTTCGACTGCAACTTCGCCGATTTCATCTTGAACTAAAATCTCGACCTGCATATGGACTGAAACTCATTGGGTCGGAATTCAACCTGCGGCTTGCCTTTGCGGAATACTTTTTCCATAATACCTTAAGTCTTGTGGAATCGAAGGAAAAAGAAGCATTCATCCTCAACAATGACATGCTTCATAAAACGGAAGCGATTGTAAAGGAATGTTGTTTTAATGCGAATATCCTTCTTTCTGATTTTTCACTCCAAAATATTGCAGTACATATTTTAATCCTTTTTAAACGTCGTCGTGAAGGTCACACCGTTGAAATTCATAAAACAACTGATTCACCACTACTCCCCCTTGCTCAAACGATGGCCAATGCGATTAGTACGCTTTTAAATGAAGACCTCTTAGAAAAATCAGAACTTCTCTACCTGGCAATCCACCTTGACAGCAAACAAATCATTGCGCACTCAGGAAAAACAAAACTGCAAGACGAGGCACTCATCTACGATATTTTCACTGAAATCGATAACAACTTCGCGATTAACTTTTTCGATAATCACGAACTTTTTCGTTATCTGTTATTACACATTCCCCAAATGATTAAACGGATTGAAAACGGATTGACCATTCGAAATCCGCTAATCCATCGAAACCTTCGTGAATTTCTCTTTGCCGCCAAGGTAACCATCTCTGCCGTTTCGGTCATCGAATCCAATTATCCCGACATTTCCATAAATCTTGATGAATTTGGCTATTTATTACTTTATTTCCAAGGTGCACTCATGACCCGCCGCCACCAACAAACCCTCAACATTGGATTTATTGGTGGAAATGGACGGTCTGAAACCATAGTTTATGGCCAAACTTTGCGCGAACATTTTAATGATGATCATATTACTGTCAGCGTTTATGGATCCTTACAAGAAATTACACAACCTCTGGACATCGGCGTATCCATGGCCAAAATGACCATCCCACAAGCCCGTGAAGTCGTCGCAATCGAGGATGGGAACTACCTTACCCATATCGAACAAAAAATCAAACAATTCGATCTTGCTGAAGCCGATTTAGACCACTATCTTAAACCTCAATATGTAATTTATAACCTCCCTGGCAACAACAAAGAACAAGTCCTTCACAACTTAACTGAGAAAATGAATACCATGAACCTCCTCAAACCCCACTATGATTCAAACCCCTTCGCAACACATGAAATCGGACACAATCTTGTACATTTACAAGATCTCAAGAAACATGTTGATCGGGCTTTATGTTTTGTAGCGGTATTGGAAAAACCGATTATCTGGGATAAAAGTGAAGTTCACGTTCTTTTTCTTATTAAAACAAAACGTGATGGGGATCATGACCTCTTCTACCTATGTGATCGATTCTCAAGATGGTCTATGGACCGTCTTAAAGTCCAACAGCTTATCGAAGGTCAATCCTTTGATGAATTTAAACACGCGTTACTTTCTGCCTAGCGCATGACTTGTCCCAAAACCTTACATCATGTATGATGTTTTCATATTTACGACTTAAGGAGTACTCAAAATGATACATAAATTTATTGATAACGGAAGCGATAAAACGCTTGTTTTATTTCATGGTACAGGTGGTGATGAAAACGTATTACTGCCGGTAGCGAAAATGGTTGCCCCCACAATGAATCACCTCTCCATCCGAGGCGACGTCGTTACGTTTGGTAAACGACGCTTTTCTGCTGTACAAAGCGAAACTCAAATTCTTGATGAAGCGGACTTATTGGGCCGAGTTCGTACAATCTTGGATACTGTGAAGTCATTACAAGACACCTACAATCTTGGCGAACTATGGGCATTAGGTTTTTCTAATGGCGCCAATACCATCGCAGCCTTAATCCTAGAACAACCAACCCCTTTTAAAAAGTGTGTCTTACTGAGACCAATGAACTTCACAAGTGATACACAGGAGCTTGATTTAAAGGGCATGGACATTTTAATCCATAGTGGTCGATTTGATGATATAATTCCTTATGAAAGTGCCGTCGCTTTGGAGAAACGTCTCATTAATAATAATGCACGTGTTACACACCGCATTTATGAATTGGACCATCGGATGCGCGCTTACGAAATCGAAGAAATCAAACAATGGTTTGATATGGAGCTAACATTATGAATAACCCTTATGAAATCCTAAATGTATCACAAACATTTGTGATAGCTGGAATTAATAACAAACCCGAATCGTATGCATACCGCATTTATAAATTGTTAGAACAAAAAGGTAAAACGGTTCTTGGTGTAAATCCAAACTATACCGAAATTAATGGCAAGACCGTCTACCCTTCCTTTTCGGAAATCACGGACACCGTTGATGTTGCTGTGATGGTTGTTAATCCTAAAATTGGCATTCACATGCTCGAATCAATTAAAGAAAAAGGCATCAACGTTCTCTGGCTTCAACCCGGCACCGTAAACGACGTTTTACGTGCCAAGGCAAAAGAACTTGATCTCAATGTAATCGAATCCTGTGTGCTTAAGGAATACGCTATAAACGAGCAATAAACACGAAAAAACGGAATCTCATCCAAATTGGGTGTGATTCCGTTTTTTTTATTATCTATTTTACAAGCAGTGTTCGTAATTCCGCCATACGTTCACCAAATTTTTCCAGTGTTTTATCAACAGCTGTTGATTCTGTCATATCAACACCTGCTTTTCGTAGGACATTGATAGGATAATCAGAACTTCCCGATTTTAAGAAGTCAAGATAAGGTGTCGCATCGCCACCATTATAAATTGTTTCACTGAATAAAGTTGCCGCACTAAATCCTGTAGCATATTGGTAAACATAATAGTTGTAGTAGAAATGAGGGATCCGTGCCCACTCATAACCAATTTCCTGGGTACTGATCGATTCACCATAATAGAATTGATTCAGTTTGTAGTACGACTCAATGAGATAATCAGCCGTTAAAGCAACGCCCTCCTGGTCTGATTTATGGATAAGGTGTTCAAACTCAGCAAACTGCGTTTGACGGAACACCGTGCCTTTAACCGTGTCTAAATAATGATTCAACAGGTAAGCACGAACCTTAGGATCCTCATATTGATCCAATAAGTAATTCAACAATAAATTTTCATTTGTCGTTGAAGCAACTTCAGCAACAAAAATCGAGTAATCACCATAAATGTAAGGTTGATACTTACGTGTAAAGTAAGAGTGAACACTGTGGCCGAGTTCATGAGCAAGTGTAAAGACATTATCTATATTTTCTTGCCAGTTTAACAGAATATAAGGGGCACTTCCATAAGTACCTGATGAATAAGCACCCGATCGCTTCCCTTTATTCTCAACAACATCAATCCAACGTTCATTAAATGCACGTTTTAATACTGCACAATATTCTTCACCCAGAACACTCAAGGCATCCAAAATTACTTCTTGTGCTTCTTCATACGTAAATTTTAAATCCACTTCATCAACCATTGGGACATAGATATCATACATTTGAATATCCTCAATACCCAATGCATCTTCACGAAGTGCAACATAATCATGAAGTAAATCAATATTATTATGAATTCCTTCGAGAAGTGAGTCATAAACTTCTTCGTCAATATTATTTGCAGCAAGTGCAGCTTGACGTGCTGATGCATAATTACGAATCGTTGCATTGAAATTATGAACCTTTACATTTCCTGATAAAGTACTTGCAAGTGTATTCTTTAAATTACCATACGTTGTTTGCATTGCTTTAAAAGCATCTTCACGAACTCGACGATCCGCACTCTCCATTAAGAGTGAATAACGTCCGTGTGATAATTGAATATCATTTCCTGATTCATCTTTAATTGTAGGGAATTGAATATCCGCATTATTTAACATACCAAATGTTTGCGAAGAAACGCCAAAGATTTCGCCTGATGATGCGAGAATACGCTCTTCCTTCTCGCTAAGAATATGAGGTCTTGATTTAAAAAGACGATCAAACTCGTGATGATATAAAGTGAGTGCCTCATTTGATTCAAGATATTCGCGAATAACCGCCTCA
The DNA here is from genome assembly GCF_016617655.1 of Erysipelothrix sp. strain 2 (EsS2-7-Brazil). Taxonomy (NCBI): domain Bacteria; kingdom Bacillati; phylum Bacillota; class Erysipelotrichia; order Erysipelotrichales; family Erysipelotrichaceae; genus Erysipelothrix; species Erysipelothrix sp. strain 2 (EsS2-7-Brazil). The sequence goes on along the minus strand of NZ_SCFT01000003.1, from coordinate 90,000 downwards.
TCTGCAGATAAAATTTCTGCTTCATAGAAAGAAAAACTTGATCCAAATTGCGCAAGAAGCGATTGTACGCGTGCATTCATTGCTTGATACTTAGGGTTTGTGGTATCGACATCAAAACTTAGATGTGCATAAACATATAAAAATTCAATACGATAACTTAATTCATCACGAAATTTAAGACCCGCTAATAAACTCTCTGCGCTCTTGGTGAGTGTACCGCGATATGCAGCCACTTCACTTAAGTCGTTTTGAATCGCATCAAACTCTGCATTCCATGCGTCATCATCTTTAAACATAGGTGTTAAATCCCATGTATCTTTTATATCCACTTCACTTCGAAGTGGTAATTCATATTTATCCGACATAAATACACCTCTTATCTATTGCGGTTTTACCCGTTACATCTATTTTACCACAAGACGATTGACTGTGCTAAAAAACACATAAATCTACAAAATAAAAAAACTCACTTCCTAAGAAGTGAGGTTATTGACACTATGGTGACCCGTACGGGATTCGAACCCGTGAATGCATGCGTGAAAGGCATGTGAGTTAACCGTTTCTCCAACGGGCCATATAAATGGCGCTTGTTGCAGGACTCGAACCTGCGACCCACTGGTTAACAGCCAGTTGCTCTACCGACTGAGCTAAACAAGCATCACTTAAGTGCTCATAAAATATACCATACGAAATATGACTTGGCAAGCATTATTTCACAAATAAATCATACTTTTTGAATATATTGATTATATGTGAATTACAGTCACTATAAGACGGTAATGTCCTTATTTCTAAAAAAAAGTTACATCGTTATGATGCAACCTGTAATTTACACTTTGGTGACCCGTACGGGATTCGAACCCGTGAATGCATGCGTGAAAGGCATGTGAGTTAACCGTTTCTCCAACGGGCCATATAAAATGGCGCTTGTTGCAGGACTCGAACCTGCGACCCACTGGTTAACAGCCAGTTGCTCTACCGACTGAGCTAAACAAGCATCGCGTAAGTGCTCATAAAATATACCATACCCATCTCGACTTAGCAACCTTTTTTCGTGAAAATAATTGATTATTTTCGCTTTTTAAGAAGGTGTGATTTAGGGTCTTCATTTAGATGTCGTCGCATCTTGAAATTCATTTAAATTAAGGAGATAACAAAGGATCTTCCGTGCCCATACAAATACCTTTGGACAAAGAAAAACCTCATCTTAACGATGAGGTTTGTTATTTACACTATGGTGACCCGTACGGGATTCGAACCCGTGAATGCATGCGTGAAAGGCATGTGAGTTAACCGTTTCTCCAACGGGCCATATAAATGGCGCTTGTTGCAGGACTCGAACCTGCGACCCACTGGTTAACAGCCAGTTGCTCTACCGACTGAGCTAAACAAGCATCGCCAAGTGCTTATAAAATATACCATACTAATATTGCCTTGACAAGCATATTTTAAAAATAGTTTAAGTTTTTTCAATAAATTCAACATGCGTTGGTTTTGGAATCAATATTTGTGACGGTTGACGTCGGGGAAGACAGAAAACCGCAACAAATAAAAGACTCGTTTGCACCGCAAATAAGGGAATATCGAAGATCCCATACATGATGGTCGCGACCAACACCCCTAAAGCTAAGGGGTAGTCTAAGTAATACGCATTTAAGTATATATCACGTAATTTTTCAATTAAAAATGCGACAAGAATCATCGTCCCACAAATTCCAAAACTTAAGAAACTTTCAATAAAAATATTATGTGCATCAATATTATCGAAAAGCAATGCATAGGTAAACATACCCTTACCAAACCACGGTTCTTTCAAAATTTGATGAATTGCTTTATCCCAAATCTCAAGGCGAATGCCGCTGTGCTCAGCAATTTGCATAAATCGTGGAAACAAATCAGGTCTCGATAGAATAAATAAGGTTAAGAGCGCACCTAAAAGAATCATCACCTTAAATTGCGTCCATTTTTTTTGAACCAAAATTACAGTAAGAAGGCCAAACATTAACGCTACGATAATTGATCGTGTACCTGTCAAAAACATTGCATAGAGGTTAATGATAAAAGCTCCTGCATAGAAGGCACCCAATCGGTAGTTTTTAAATGTTATTTGAAATTGAAGTTGATTAAAACAAACCAACAGAACAATTAAAAGGATAAACGCATACAAGTTGGGGTTATCAAATGTAGAGTACGCTCTAAAGTATCCATCCCCATAAAATGGAAGATGCCCCATCTGTATTACACCATCAAACAATCCCATAAACGATTTATACCAGACCGGTCTCCAACGGATAAAGTTAAAGAAGAAGTTAAATAAGGAACACCAAACAATATAATATTGCATCTTCATGTATTCTTTAGGGCTCATTCTTCGATTTAAAACAAATGCATAGGCTACTAAGACGATCAAATATAACGTCCCCATAACCCCTTGCATATTCTTGTTCAACAGCGCCACACCCAAGAGATAGGCCCATAGAACCCAAAACAAACTCCATTTAAATCCTTTATAACGAATCCATTCGTACAATACAAAAATTCCTGCCACAATGACCGCTGGATATAGCAAATAATCTGGTAAGAATAACACCATAATCATCAAAAAAATCACGTTTTCTGATAGCAGTGTTCTTACTTTTGTACTGAAGTCTTTTATTATTTTCATCATATATATTTTACCACATTAAAAAGTGACGACTATTACAATAGTGTCACTTTAATCTAAGAAGCCATCCAATAAAGCGAAATCACTATAATTTACTCTTCTTTTTTCTCTTCTTTCGACGGTTCTCCGTTTTCATTTGATTGTTTTTCTTTTGCTTCAGCTTGTTCTGTTTTTAAACGTTCGACAAGTTCTGAATCTTTCGACTCAGAAACAAGCTGAATTTGCTTATCTTCCATATTTCCGTTTTTTACTAATTGGTAATAAATAAAATCACCACGATTATCCTCAGTAACATCGGTAAAGTTGAAAAGATTAATTTCTAAATCATATTGTTTTTTCGAGCCCACTGTTGTGAAGTACTCGGTCACCGGTAAAATTTCAACCACGTGATCATATGCTGATTCAATTAAAGCAGATGCATCTTCTTTCGAAGTATCGGGCTTCATTTTGAGCTGAATACGAAGCGTAGCTGTCTTTAACGAGACGCTCACAGACTCAAACTCCGAACGCTCCTTCAAAGCCGCCTCGACCTTTTTTTGAAGGTCTGACGAGATTTCAGGATCATGATCATTCGCGAATCGTTGTCCGGTTAATGGTTTTCCAGATTCGATTGAAGCCTTAACGATTGTAAAGCCCAACCAAAGAGATGGAATTAGGATTAAAACAAGACAGATAATGATTGCATAATAAGACCAGTCATGTTTTTTTGTTTGTTTTTGTTTTTTAACTTGAACTTCTTTATTTTGCTTTGGATCCATTTTTTTTGTCATTGCGATCCTCCTTATGCATTTAAATATTATATTATTTTCTATTTATTATCAAGCACACGTACAACCAGTTCATTGGTTACACGAGGATTTGCTTGCCCTTTTGATACCTTCATTACTTGACCAACGACAAACTTAATGGACTTATCAAGACCATTTTTATAATCTTCAATAACTTGTGGACTTTGAGTCAACACGTCTTCAATCCACGCTGTAATTGTTGATTCGTCGCTGATTTGAACCATACCCGATTCTTTAATTACTGCTTTCGGAGATTTTCCTTCAACAAATTTCGCAAACACTTGTTTTGCTTGTTTTGAATTGATAGAACCGGATTGAATTGCTTCGATAAAATCAACAAAGTGATCAACATTGAGCCATGCGTCAAAGCTGCGGTCACCTTTTTGATCCAGTACCGCTAATACATCTTGTGTTAACCAATTCACCAGTAATTTATAAGCATCTGTTTTTTGAGCTAATACATCAAAGTAAGCGGATAATTCCGGGTTTTTAACCAAGACACTCGCATCATATAAACTTAAACCCATTTGGTCTTGATATCGTTGAATGCGAGCCATAGGTAATTCAACCAAAGTTTGGTTAAGGATATCTTGACCAATTCGTACAGGTACAATATTCGGTTCAACAAAATAACGGTAGTCTACAGCCGTCTCTTTAGTACGCATTGCGACTGTTTCTTGTGATTTTTCATCAAAACGACGTGTTTCAGTGATTACGTGTTGACCTGAATCTAAAATTTCTGCCTGACGCACACTTTCAAACTCAATGGCTTTTTGAACGTTGTTGGTTGAATTCAAGTTTTTAATTTCTACTTTTGTTCCAAAGGCTTCTTGCCCTTCAGGTCTTAATGAAATGTTGACATCGCAACGTAAAGACCCTTCATCCATGCGACCATCAGAAATGCCTAAATATACAACCAATAATCGCAATGCGTCCACATAGGCCGCTGCTTCTTCACCAGTTCTAAAATCTGCTTCCGTAACAATTTCAAGTAAAGGTGTTCCCGCACGATTAAAATCGATTAACGTTTTATCCCCTTCATGAAACTGTTTAGCCGTATCTTCTTCCATATGAATACGGTTAATTCGTACATGCTTTACGGTTTCACCTACAAGCACATCAAAATGACCATGTTGACCTAATGGAAAGAATTGTTGCGTAATTTGATATCCTTTTGGTAAATCCGAGTAAAAGTAATTTTTACGATCAAAGCGAACGAGATCATCAATCTCACAATTGAGCGCTTTACATAAACGAACACCATAGTTCACCGCTTGTTTATTAAGCTGAGGTAAGGTTCCAGGGTAACTTAAATCAATTTCATTGATTGCGGTATTCGGTTTTTGTCCGTACCCAAGGGGCGCTCCTGAAAACATCTTTGTACGTGTTTTTAGTTCACAATGAATTTCAATTCCAATAACTGCTTCGTATCCCATTAAAATGCTCCCTTCCAGTTAATTAATGCCTCAAACGCTTGTCCATATGCAAACATTTTCGCTTCCGTAAAGGGTTGTGTCGAAATATTGATTCCAACAGGAAGTCCATCCACAAGATCAAGTGGTAACGTCATACTTGGGTAACCACTAAAGTTATTAATGACCATATGGTTTTCCCCAATCAGATAAGCATCGGATAATTCATCCATAGGTTGATTCTCAACCGTTGGAGCAACCGTTCCTGAAGCTAATGTGACCATAATATCAACATCTTCGAAACAAGATGCATAAGCATCGACTAATAAACGACGAACTTTCTTCGCTTGGTCAAACACTTCTTTTTGATTTGCATCATCTAATGCGAAGGCACCAAAGATAAAGCGACGTTTAATAAGTGAGCTAAATCCATTTGTACGCGTATTCTTCATAATCTCTTCAAGTGAATCACCCTCTTGCGATAACCCAAAACGCACACCATCGAGATTCGCATGATTTGCTACAGCTTCTGAATTTGAAATTACACTGTAAACTGGAAGCATTGTACGCATTAATGTTTTATCGATTGTTTTTTCAACCAAAACTGCGCCTTGTGATACAAGTGCTTCCTTAAAACGACCAAATGATGCTTTAACAGCTTCATTTTCGATTGCATCTTCAACTGTTTTAAAAATACCAATGCGTTTTCCGTTTAAATCCATATCAAGAAGTTGTGAATACGGTTCAACCGGCTCCATGGAACTGGTCATATCACGATCATCACGTCCAGCAAGCACTTCGAGAAGGCGTGCTGCATCCGCTACATTTTGGGTGAAATAACCCACGTGATCAAGGGAAGACGCATAAGGAATCACACCATAGCGAGAAATTCGGCCATATGTTGGCTTTACCCCTACAGCGCCACAATATGCAGCAGGTTTACGAACACTATCGCCAGTATCGCTTCCTAATGCAGCGCGAACAGCTTTCGCACCTACAAGCGCCGCAGAACCACCTGAAGACCCGCCTGATATTCGTGAAGTGTCGTATGGATTGAATACGGGTCCTGTAATGGCAGAAAGATTTGTACCACCCATCCCCAACTCATCCATCGATGTCTTCGCCACAATAACAGCACCTTCATCTAAGAGGCGATCTACAACATGTGCGTTGTAAATCGATTGATGGTTTGAAAGCAACTTACAACTAGCAGTTGTAAGCGTTCCTTCCATATTAATATTATCTTTTAAAGCAAGATCCCATCCAGATATCAAACCAGCTTTAGCTTCATTTGGATCTACAAAACTGACAATCGCGTTAAGACGCTCATTTTCTTTTTTTAAATTGCCGATTATTTCATCGATTGATTTACTCATTTGTTAACCACCTTTACAATTTCAAAGTAATCCCCCTCAACCCGCGGTGCATTTTCAAATGCAAGGGATTGATCAATAACATGATTGGGTTCATCCTCACGAAGCCAGGTCGTTTCCATTTCAAAAGGATAAGACATCACTTCGACACCTTCAGTATCGATTGCCTGAATTTTATCAATATAACGTTCAAATACATGAGCATTTGCTTCAACCATCTCAAGTTCTTCATCGGTTAGACGAAACATCAAGTCGGAAGCAAATTTTTCAATAAGCTCTTTATCTAACTTTTTCATAAATCCTCCTAAGTTACTGTAATAATAATGGGTTTGTTATTCCCAGGTTCTTTACGAACAATCATTCGTGTATTTTGATAGACTTTGATATTTACGGTTATGGGCGCTTGAATGTCTGAAAATGCGCTGACCCGCTCGGACACATATTGCGCAAGTCCATAAATCTCAAGATAAGTCTTTGCACCTGTTGTTAAGTCAATATCAAGTTGTTGAACTTTTTTATCAACCACAAACATCTTACCGGTTACACCAATACTTTCGTCATTCATAAAGTCAACAACTTCACGTTTAAATACGGAGAAATCAGCAGAGGTTTCTGGATATTCTTCAGATGCTTCTGACGTCCCAAGGAGCGTCCATTTTTCATTGGTTTGTTCAAATTGACCACCACGCGATTCAAAATATCCCTCGCCAATGACACGTCCAGGTAAATATTTCCCTGGCAATGAGTCTGTATCACTTTCTTGTGCGTAAAGCACAAGGTAAATGGGTACATCACTCATCCCTTCAATCGTACGTAAATAGGAGATGAGTCGATTTCCAATCGAAGTTCTTGCAATTTCATAAAGCGTTTCATCCGATAAGCGAACAGGGAGTCCCGTCCCCGCCTCGGTTTGTACACGTTTCATGACGAGTGCAATCCCCACACCATCAATTTTATTGATATCATTACCTGAATGGAAATTTACCTCTACGACATCACGTACAAATGTGGGTGTTTGAATTTTACGTCCTTTTTCCACAAACTCCGTTCCATCTACCGGATTTAAACCATACGGATAATTCTTCGATTCATGACGGAGCAGTTGATCATAATGGTCATCGTTAATAATTGACCCTTCTGAAATATTGAAGTTGGCAGGATTAAAATGATCTTTTGACTTATCTTGAAGTCGCCGTCCAATTTCAATCATGTCCACTTCTCTAAAGTTTGTGCCATAATTTTGTCGCAAAGGCGACGTTTTAAACGGTGTGAGGATTGAATATTCTCCTTTACCACCTTGAATAACCGAAATATTTTCTTTATCTGTTTCCGGCTTGGTCTCTTGGCGTGCACATCCTGATATCAATAAGAGTCCCACCAGACTAACAATCATTATTTTTTTCATTTTCATGAGTTCACCTCATTCAAGAATTCTTCTTCTGTCCATGTTTTAACGCCCAATGATTGAGCTTTCGTCAGTTTTGATCCAGCACTTTCACCATATACAACAACATCCGTCTTACTGCTTACACTGCCTGATACACTACCACCAAACGATTCAATGATTTTCTTTGCATCGGTTCGCCCCATGGTTTGCAATGTTCCAGTAAGAACAAACTTCTTGCCTTCAAATTTATTTGAAGTTACTACATGATTGTAATTCCCATTGACGCCACGTTCAAGTAAATCTTCAATTAATTCTCGATTATGATCAATTTCAAAGAATGAAACAACAGACTGAGCAATTACGCCACCAATCTCATCAATTTCAATGAGTTCATCATACGTTGCGTTCATCAGTGAAGCAATGTTTTTGTAGTGAGCGGCGAGAACATTGGATGTTTTCGCACCAACATGTCGAATACCAAGTCCAAAGATTAACTTCTCTACCGAATTGTTTTTACTGTTTTCAATTGCCTCAAATAATTTTTCTGTGCTTTTAGGTCCCAGCTTCTCAAGTTTCTCAAGAACATCTTTATGTTCATGTAAGGTATAGATATCAGTGATCGTTTTAAGCAAGTTCGCATCATGCAATTGATAGACACGACGCTCCCCTAAGGTATCGATGTTCATAGCATCTCTTGACGCAAAATGAACGAGTGCCTCAGATATTTTCGCAGAACAATCAACATTCACACAATAATGATCTGCTTCTCCTTCAAATCGAACTAAATGCCCCATACATACAGGACATACTTCAGGAAACTGATAAGGCTGAATTACATCCGTTCGATGCGTTACATCAACTGAAACAATTTCCGGAATGATCTCACCCGCTTTACGAACAACAACCTCATCACCAACACGAATGTCTTTGTTCATAATGTAATCCTCATTATGAAGGGTTGCGTAACTTACAAGCGATCCTGAAATCTGAACCGGAGTGAGTTTCGCATTGGGCGTAATTTTCCCTGTACGCCCCACTGTCACAAAGATATCTTCAACACGACTTTTCACTTCTTCTGCCTTAAATTTGTAAGCAATCGCCCACCTTGGCGTTTTAACGGTAAATCCAAGTTCTTCCTGCATCGCAAAGTCATTTACCTTAATTACGACACCATCAATATCATAAGGCAAGGATGCACGCATTTGTTCGATGTCTTCAATGCGTTCCCAAACGGAATCCATGGTATGGCATAAGCGGATTTCCGGATTTACTTTAAATCCAATTTGTTTTAAATACGTAAGCGAATCAAATTGACTTGTAATCCCTAATTCTTTTGCATTGACCAAAGTATACCAAAAACCATCAAGACCTCGGTTCGCCACAACTTTCGAGTCTAATTGACGAATTGTCCCTGCCGCTGCATTTCGACAATTCGCAAAAACCACCTCATTGTTTTCTTTTCGCGATTCATTAACCCGGGTAAACGATTTAACGGGCATAAACACCTCACCACGAACGGTAACATCTTCATCAACATTAAGCTTAAGTGGTATGGAATCAATCACACGAATGTTTTGTGTCACATCTTCTCCGACGGTTCCATCGCCCCGCGTCACAGCTTGTGTAAACATTCCATCTTCATAATCAACGGACATCGCAAGTCCATCGATTTTTAATTCCACAACATATGAGACAGTCGGAAATTGAGTACGCAAACGCTCATCAAAAGCTTCTAAATCAGCACGCGAAAACGCATTCCCCAATGAAAACATCGGAAATCGATGCGTTACTTTTGAGAAACGATCCGAAACCGCACCCCCAACTTTTTGGGTCGGTGAATTAACATCAAAAAACTCAGGATGTTGTGCTTCCAACTCGTTTAATTCAAGTAACAGTTGGTCATACTCGACATCTGAAATGGTTGGTTGATCCAAAACATGATACTCGTAATTATACTGATGGAGTTGTTTTCGTAACGCTAAAATCCGTTCTTTAATCATGACATATCTCCCTTCAATCGAATGCCTGTATATTTTCTTGAAATCACTTTCGTACCATGTGGGAAGTTAAAGGCGATTTTAATCGTATCATCCTCAACACGAATTACGATGCCTTCGCCAAAGTCATCATGAACAACCTGGTCTCCACTTTTAAATTTGATTTTTTTCTTTAACTTCGTAAGACCCGCTGCTTTTTCAAACGAACTGATTGTATCTTGAACTTCACTACGTGTTATGGTTGGCGTCGTTTCCAATCCTGAAGGTTTTTCATCTAAGTGCATTTCTTTAATAAATCGAGAAGCTCGCGCGTACCCGCCCGCAACAAAGTTGTATCCAATATTATTTGAAAGGAACAGCCGTTCTTTCGCACGTGTAATTGCAACATACATTAATCGGCGTTCTTCTTGGATTCCTCCAGAACCTTCTTGAATGCTGTTTTTATTTGGGAAAATATTATCCGCGAGCCCCATAATAAAGACGTTCTCAAACTCCAGTCCCTTGGCTGCATGAACGGTCATGAGACGGACATACTCGCCCTCCACCACTTCGCTTTTATCACCATAGAGACTCACCATCTGAATGTATTCTTCTAAACTCGGATTTTCATAATTTTCTTGGAACGTTAGTGCATCCCCAATTAATTCTTTGAGGCTTTCAACGCGCTCCAGTTCTTGAATTTTTTCGAAATGTTCACGAAGTCCACTTCGTTTTAATACATATTGCATAATCGTTTCAATTGATGCCTCTTGGGCCATTTCGCGAAAATCTTCAATCATCATGACATAGTTTCGTATCTTGGGCGTTGCTTGCTGATGATGAACATCATAGAGCATGCTCTCATACATCGTCATACCACGTTCTCTTGCCTGAAACATAATGGTATCCAACGTTTTTTCACCAATACCACGACGAGGCATTGCGATACTTCTTCGCAAGGCCAAATCATCACCATGTGTAATCATCCGTAAATAACTCATCATGTCTTTAATTTCAGCTTGGTCGTAGAATCGTAAACCACCATAAATAACATAAGGGATTCGACGCGCCATCAAGACTTTCTCAAGTGCACGCGATAAGTAATTCGAACGATACAAAACAGCCATATCTAAGTAAGAATGCCCTTCATCGTGTAGCTCCAACATCCGATTCGCAACCCAAAACGCTTCGGCATCACCGTCATCCAATGTTGCATACTGTACCGGAAATTCACTTTCTTTATTTGCATAAAGTGCTTTATCAGGACGATCTTTATTATTTTTTATTAATGTATTTGCGCTATCGAGAATGTGTTGCGTCGAGCGATAGTTTTGATTTAGGGTAATCGTTTCTGAATCGGGATATTTCTTATTAAAATCGATAATAAAATCAACATTGGCTCCACGCCAGGTATAGATTGTTTGATCAGGATCTCCAACCACATAAAGTTGGTTCTCATCACCAACAAGTGCATCCACAATTCCATACTGAACATGATCCACATCTTGAAACTCATCAACTAAAACCACATCAAAGCGACGACGCCATTTATCACGAACTTCAAGATTCTCTTTAAACAAACGATTCACTTCTAAAAGTAGGTCATCAAAGTCTAAAGCAAAAAGTTCATGCAAACGATTCACATAAAAACGATATAAATTCACTTTTTTCTGTTCGTGATAATTCGATCCCGCCATACGTTCCGCTTGCGCAACATCAACGCCTGCAAATTTATTATTTGAAATATAGGTCAATGCCTCTCGGAACGAAATATCTTTACGATCATAGTCAAATTGTTTATATGCTTCGCGCATCACTGCTTGTTGATCTGAAGTGTCCAAGATTGTAAAATTGCGAACTAAATTTAACGCTTCATACTCTTCACGAATAATACGCACACATAATGAGTGAATGGTTGATGTATGAACACGAATTGCTTCGGGCAACATCGCTTCCATACGCTCTTTCATTTCATTCGCCGCTTTATTCGTAAATGTAATTGCACAGATTTTAGATGGATAATATCCAAGATCTGCGATGAGATGCACGATGCGGGTTGTAAGAACTCGAGTCTTACCACTTCCAGCTCCCGCTATAACACGCACATGTTTTGCTTTTGTTAATACTGCTTCTTTTTGTTCTTTATTTAATCCTTGAATATAATCCATTTTATCACCGCTAACATTATAGCATATTCACTCGTTTGACTGAGTGACATTTACTAAGTAAATGTTTGCGCTCAAACACCTTTCTAACCTATAATATGAAGGAATATATTTAGAAACTGAGGTAAACGTATGAGAGTCCCTACTGAATGGACAGATTTTGAAGTCCTCGACGCAGGAAATGGATTAAAAACAGAACGCTATCATGATATTATTGTGCGACGTCCTGATCCTGTTGCGACTTGGAAACCCACAACCCCGGGCATGCCGATTGATGCTTTTTTTAAGGAGGGATGGCATTTTAATCGAACCCTTCCCGAAAGTTGGATTATCAAATATAAAGATTTAAACTTTAAAGTTCGCCCAACATCTTTTAAACATACCGGAATTTTCCCTGAACAAGCTGTTAACTGGGATTGGATGCGTTCTGTTATCCAATCCCACAATGAGCCAGTTCGCATTCTTAATTTATTTGGATATACCGGCGGTGCGACCATCGCTTGTGCCAAAGAAAATGTTGAAGAGGTTGTTCATATTGATGCACTTAAAGGAATGATTGCTTGGACACGGGAAAACATCGAACTGAATGATTTAAATGACAAAAAAATTCGAACAATCGTTGAAGATGCTATGAAATTTATTGAACGTGAAAAACGTCGCGGACGGACCTATCATGGTATCATCATGGATCCGCCAAGTTTTGGACGGGGGCCTAAAGGAGAGCGTTGGAAAATTGAAGATCAACTGCAACCGCTTCTTAACGCTTCTATGGAACTTTTAGATCCCAATGCACTTTTTGTCGTCTTAAATACTTATACGACAAATCTTACACCTAAAAAAGTTCGTCACGCGTTAAATGATGCGCTGCGCAATCAAAAACTTCCGATAAACACACACAGCGAAGCGATAGGACTACCTATCACATCCATGGATACAATGTTACCCTGTGGCGTCACAACAAGGTGGTGTTATGATGAAAATCTTTTATGAAGATAACCACGTTATTGTCGTGGAGAAAAAACCGAATCAACCCTCACAAGGTGATGAAAGTAATGACCTTGACCTCCTTACAGAAGTCAAAAACTATATTAAAGTGAAATATGATAAACCCGGAAATGTTTATGTGGGGCTTGTCCATCGCCTTGACCGCCCAGTTGGTGGCATCATGGTCTTCGCAAAAACATCAAAAGCAGCAGGACGACTCAGCGTTCAAGTTCGAACACGTACATTAGATAAAACGTATACCGCTATTTGTACAGGCTATGTTGAACCTACAACGTTCCGAGATACTCTAGTTAAAAATCGCAAGACAAACACTTCGTATGTGGTCGATAAAAACCATCCGGATGGCAAATATGCGGAGCTTCATGTCATCGAAGCCTACTATCACCCAACCGAAAATCTGTCAACAGTTAAGATTAAGCTCGTTACAGGAAGATCTCACCAAATCCGTGTGCAATTTGCGTCACGTTCGCATGCATTGTGGGGCGATGCACGTTACAATAAACAGGCAAAACCAGGGCAACAAATTGCGTTATGGGCGACCGAACTCAGTTTTGATCATCCCATAACAAAAGAGCGTATGACCTTTACAAGTCACACGCCCTCAGAATTCCCATTTAATCTCTAGAAACCATTGCCATAATTTCGTCACGACGTAATTCGCAATCATCATGAGCCATCTTAAACAGGGCTTCAAACTGTTCTTCAGTTCCCTTAAAGCGACCGACCCCAACTTCTTGAGTTGGATAAATGTAGGTTGCTTTTTTCTCGTCCACAAGTTTGTTTATCAACGCACGTTCTTCATAATAAACATCACGACGACTTTCAAAATCATGCACAAGTTTCGGATACTTACGGTATACACTTCGTAAAAGCATCTTCTGTGCAAACCCTTGATCTTTACGAACGTAATCTGCCGACTTTGTGGTCACAACAATATGACGTGTACAGCCTTCATCAATACTTTTTTGAACTGGAATCATCGTAGTAATCCCACCATCCATATATTTACGACCGTTAATCCATACCGCACGCCCTGCCACCGGCAGAGTACATGCAGCTTTAATAAATAGAGGTTCTTTCGCCAATTGTTCTTTATCAATCCAAATCGTTTTTTCACCTGCAATATCATAAACTCCGATATCAATATTTCCCGGGATTTTATTGATTTCAGCAATTGGATAATCCAAATCTTGAGTCACTGTATTGTAAAGGAAATCATAACCTACAATTGTTTTTTCCGCCAAAACCGGACGAATTCCTACATTGCGTTTATCAGCCGCAACATCAATCGCTGCTTTCTCCAAGGTATCTGCTTTACCTAAAGCAAACATACCACCATACAACGCTCCCGATGAAATCCCAACGATATAATCAAATTCTATTTTTTCTTGTAATAACCAATGTAATACGCCTGCCGTGTAGGCTCCACGCATTCCACCGCCTTCTAAAACTAAACCAATTTTTTCCATTTTAACCTCACATTAAGCCGCTAAAAATACGGGCGATTGATCGAAAGAGTCTTACGGGATATGGAACTGAAAGACAGTCCTCTAACGTAATCTCAATCGCATTCTCTGTAATCGTATGCATTACATCATCATAACAATCACCAACGATGTTGTTATTGATGAAGAGAATACTGCACTCAAAGTGCAAATAATAACTTCTAAAATCCATGTTTGTCGTTCCTACAAGCGCGATTTGATCATCTGCTACAAATGTTTTTGAATGCACAAACCCTGGTTCGTATTCGTAAATACGCACACCACTTTCAATCAAGATTTGATAATTGGATTTCGTCACATGATTTACAATTTTCTTATCTGGAATATGGGGAACAATGATTCGGACATCCACGCCACTGCGTGCAGCCAGCTCTAAAGCCTGAATAACTTCATGTCCCACAATTAAGTATGGAGTTTGGATATAGATGTAATCACGCGCGTTGTTAATCATGGATAAATGAGCATCCAATCCCAAATCATAATTATCAGTAGGTGCATCCGCAAAAGGCATAACATATCCTTGTGCATTTTCTAAATCACCAAAGTCATATTTATAATCATTCGGATTTTCAATCTCTCCCGTATAATAACGGAAAAACTGTAGAAACATCAAGGTAAGTGAATGCACTGCATCCCCTTCGATCATGACTGCAGTATCTTTCCAATGACCAAATTTACTTCCGATATTAATATATTCATCCGCAAGATTGATTCCACCAATAAACCCAACACGACCGTCCACAACACAAATTTTGCGGTGATCACGATTGTTCATTTGGATTGCTAAACGCGCTACTAATGGATTAAATTCCACGCAAACAATTCCTGCCTCTTCACATTGCTTCTTTAAATCACGAAAGAGTGCACAACCCCAGTCATCATACATCAACCGAACATCCACACCCTCTTCAACTTTTTTTCGAAGAATAACAAGCAATTCTTGCCACATTAAACCTTCTTTAATGATAAAGTATTCTAAAAAAACAAACTTCTCTGCCTTGCGAATTTCTTCTTTCATATGCAAGAATTTTTCTTCACCACTTGCAAGATATGTTGCTTCTGTATTTTTATAAATTGGATAATGAGAACTTGCCATTAAATACTTCACAAGACGCGCCCAACGCGGGGTTGCCTCAATTGATTCTTCCAAAATACCAAATGACTCATCCTGTAAAAAAGCGTCTTTAGAGTAGGTATCACTAATTCGTTCACGCAACTTTTTCGGAACCTTTTTCCCTCCAAAAATAAGATAACACACAGCACCAATCGGAGGAATTACAAGAATAATAATGGTCCACGCCAAACGATAATAGGGATCGTCATTACGGTTTGTAATGTAGATAATTAGAAGGACTGATAAAAACACAAAAAAAGCGTGCATAAACGCGTAATTAAGCGATAAATTCCAAATTAATGCAACCACAATCGCAAACTCCGCAATCACAATAAGTCCAACCATAAAAATCTTATTCGTTAATAAACGTAGTAATGTTTTCATAAGTCCTCTTTCTATATGTAAATTATACTTTAAACTAAATTCAATAATCAAGTTTCTACTTGATTAAGCCTAATGCAAAAGTTATGATATTAAGGATAGAGAGGTTGATAATCATGACAATCAAACCAAATGACAATAAAGAACTTGAAGTAATTGTCGATGGCAAACGTTACCAACGTTTACCTTTAAAAACAAAATTAATCATGCGAGATGATAATTTAATTGAAGTTATCAAAGAATTTGCGGATGCTTCATTACACGATGGAGATATTTTATTTGTTACTGAGAAAATCGTAGCAATCACGCAGGGACGTGCATATCCAATTAAAGATGTGAAGCCACGTAAACTCGCATTCACATTATCAAAATACGTAACGAAAACCCCTCATGGAATTGGCTTAGGAATGCCTGAAACCATGGAAATGGCGCTTCGTGAATGTGGAACACCACGCATTATCCTCGCAGCAGGTGTTGCTGCAGTTACGAAACCATTTGGACGCAAAGGTGATTTCTACCGTGTAGCAGGTTCAAAGGCACGTGCGATCGATGGACCAACTTCCCATACAATTCCACCTTATAACGAATATGTGGTACTGGGACCCGAACGTCCAAACGAAGTTGCAAAAGCAATTAAAGCTGCATTTGATAAGGATATTGAAGTCATCGTAACTGATATTAATGATTTAGGTGGAAATATACTTGGATCAAGTTCTTCCTCAATTGATAATCAATTAATGGTTAAAATATTAAAGGATAACCCCCTTGGTCAAAAAGCACAATCAACACCATTAGGAATTATCCGTAAAATTTAAAGTTTAATCGTATATATTTCTTTAGACGTTTCACCAAGTTTAAACAAATCATGATCAGCCATAATATCAATGGTTGAGTGATAGTTGCCACCTAACTTGAGAATCGTCTTTTTTGATGCAATATTATCAGGATTACAAGTAATAATTAATTCTGGTAAGCCTGCTTTTACCGATTTCACAATTTCAAAAAGCGCAACACACGCATGATAAGCAAAATTGTGCCCTCGATAAGGTGGATAGATAATATAACCAATATTTCCATAATACCAAAGATCTCGCCCGTGCTCATTACGATACTCGCACCGTCCAACATAACGATCAATTTCACCTACATAAATATCAAATAAAAGTGTTTCAACACCGTTATCATCAAATTCATCTGAAATATCGATCAATTTTAGTTCCATTATGATTCACCTCGAATTAAAAATCTTTTTTATAGAATTTATAGCCTAGATAACCAATTGCGCTCATTGCAACAAGATTAATTAAAATTACAATGACAACACTACTTATGTAATACTTGGAAATTCCAATTAGAAGTCGATAGAATAGTAATATTGCTATCGAATAGAAGCCAAACACCATTTTTTTATCACGAGCAGTGAATAGACGATAGAGAATGATTAAGACTACAGTATAAACGATAAAATCACCATAAATTGAAACAATTAGATCGAGATAATTCATTGGTTTCATAGCAATAATCGAATCGATTGTATTTTGCACAGCTTCCGCATTTACATTCTCTCCGATAAATTTTGCGGTATCACCTTTATTTATCGCAACCGACATAACCGCAAAATTCGCTAAGCTCATGGCCGTTTGAAAAAAATGCATAAGCATAAATCCAAGAGCCATTATAATTGGTGTTCGATCGCTATGACTTTTTTTAACAAAAAAATGCATAACAATCGCAGAAATAAGTGTGTAACCAATAACTAAATCTAATGAATAAATCAACATTTGTATTAAGGGGTGTAACGCCATGAACCATCCTGATTTATTTAGAATTAATCCAAAACCCGTTACAAACACATTGGTACCCATAAAGATTACAAGTCCCCAGATTAGAGTACGACTTAAATCCTTATCACGACGATAACGTCCTAGTAATACAACCATCATTGCGATAATAAACACAAAACTCACAATCATCATTGCGATTTGCAAACCACTTACATGTATTGCTCCGTCCATAAAAACTACCTCCACGTTTACTTTTACCTTTATTCATTATATTATAAACAAAGGAGGAATACCATATGAATCATCGTAATGAAAATGCCAGTTTTATGGATATTAACGTCAATATTATCGCAATAATTTTATGGGCTTTTAGCTTTGCTGCCGCAATCGGCAATCGTGATTTAAGCGTTTTTCCATTAATCTTTGCGTTTCTCGTCCTGTTTCTAGAAAAGCATAGCAATTATCTTCGTAATCACGCAAGCCAGATTGTTATTCTAAACATCGCAATCTTTATGATCAATTTAATTATCGGGCTGATTCAGACCATCTTCTTATCCGTATTTGGTTGGATTATCTTAGTCGGCCCCACTGCAGTCTTAGTTTTCACCATTATTAATATTGCATTAGGACTGATCTATAGCTTATATCATATATTCGGCATCGCCAAAGCGGGTAAGTATCAATATTGCAAATTGCCGTTGATAGGATTTTTAGGCGATAAGATCGAACAAAGTGTTTATAATAAATCGTAAAAGAGCACGCTGAATCATACATTTTGAATAATGTGATTAACGTGCTCTTGATTGAAACAAAGAAAAAACAGTGGATAAATCCACTGTTTTATTTTAGCTCACTAATTAGATAGCTCTAACGTTTGCTGCTTGTTCGCCGCGTGGACCTTCAACAACTTCGAAGCTAACTTCTTGTCCTTCTTCTAAAGTTTTGTATCCATCAGCAACGATTGCTGAGTAATGAACAAAGATATCTTGCCCACCCTCGATAGTAATGAATCCGTAACCCTTTTCAGCGTTAAAGAATTTCACTTTACCTGTACTCATGCTAGTACCTCCTATCAGAATAAGATGTACTCAAGCGTAATTCGCAAACTAATATACCAGTTCTTCAAAACACATTGAGTTTATTACGATTTAATATACAATACTAATCATAAACATTCTTATTACAACTTGATATTATCACTTCTAAAACACCTTGTCAATGAATTATCGTACCACAAACCCATAAATATTAAGCGTTTACATTTTGACCTAAAAACTCAACAAATAACGCTTTAAGATTGATGATATCAATTCAATGATTACTATTGATTTATTCTATCGAAAATGATCATGTTCAAAATATGTGTCCATCATGATAAAACGAACACATGGCGATTCATAATCTCTATTATGCATTCCTGAGAATTAAACAGTTTAGACTTCTACGGCATCAATTCCATAGTAATTATTAAACCTTCATAATATGCACTCTTGATTGGATTTTTGTTCGTTTTCACAATCGTGTATGTTTGCGATTCATTTGCGTACAGGACAAATTGGATTTGCATCACGTTTTTAAAGGTTTTTGTAATAGTTTTTAATGTTTAATGTTATTCATCGGGTCTTTAATGTTAAGAATATCCTCATAAATGATAAAAAATGAAAACTATTATTCCCGAACCCAAAGGTTTATTAATGCAAAACCTTTGAGTAATTCAGTTATAACCCCCTTGTTTTTAGATCGCCTCTCACAAAAGTTTCATTTTAAAATTCACACTAAGAGGGTGTGCACAGCTGCTTGCTTTGATCTTTCACTTCGAGAGCCAACTTATCGAAACGTATCCTGCATTCCCAAAATCACGCACGTTTTACTTCATATCATCATGTTATGAAAGAGTACGTGTATCTTTCATTAAGATTTTCTGTCATAATAGAGTACGAAATGAGGAATATATATGAAACATATTTTAAAAGTAAAACATAATGATGAACTTTTGAATTATCTTTTGAGCCAAGACTTACCGTATAGCCGCTCAAAGATTAAGTCACTCTTAAAACACGAGTGTATTTCAATTGATAATGAAGTTACAACACAATTTGATGATGCCATCACAGCAGGTCAAACAATCACAATCGTGAGTCATAACCAGCAACGTGATACACCTTTACAAATCCTTTATGAGGATAAGGATATATTAGTGGTTGATAAACCTTATAAACTCTTAACTGTTTCGACGCGTAAAGAAGAAGAATTAACTGCATACCGTCTCGCAAGTGACTACGTCAAAAAACAAGATTCAAAAAATCGTATTTTTGTTGTTCACCGTCTGGATCAAGATACATCCGGTGTTCTAATGTTTGCGAAGAGCGAATACGTTAAACGTCTATACCAAGATAAGTGGTCTGAACTGGTTAAAGAACGTTTGTATGTCGCAATCGTTGAGGGGGTCGTTCCGAAAGATAATGATGTCATCCGCTCCTTTTTAAGACAAAATAAGACAACACACATGTACTCCACAACATCCGGTCAAGAAGCAATCACAAATTATGCAGTGATTAAACGCACTGAAAACAATACTATTTTAAAGATTCAAATTGATACTGGACGTAAAAACCAAATTCGTGTTCATATGAATGATATTGGCCACCCCATTATTGGTGATAAAAAATATGATGCGAAAACGAATCCCTTAAAACGTCTTGGATTGCATGCTTATCGTTTGCAAGTTATGAATCCTAAAACAAAGAAATTGATGACTTTTGTATCACCATTACCACCAAAATTTAAAAAATTATCCAAAATCACACCTACACAAGAATCATCAATCTAAAAGAAAGAGCCCCACTTATTAAGCGTGGGGCTTTTTTATTTTTTTATACGGATCGACCCTTTCAAGATCACAGTGTAACTCAGTGACGCAAGCATTAGAATTAACAAATGTTTGATTGAAAAAGTGCTAGTAAATACCATCACAATAATGCGCATTATACTAAGTTGAAGGACACTGATAATAATTAAATGCTCAAAGGAATGTTTCACTTCATTTGAGGTAAAACCCAGCGATTTTAGTTGTACGAGGTGGTTTTCATCCTTAAATGTCTTAGTTGCACTATTTATCGACACCCCTATCATCACACAACTTCCAACTATCCAGATACTGCTAAGCATATCGAATGAATTGGGAGCCATTTCATTTCGAATCGATACAAATATGAGTAAGTCACAGATAAGTATGGCGATGCCTACTAAAAGACGTTCTCTAAAAAAAGAATCTTTAAGATATGTTTTCATGTTGATCGACCAACGCTTTTAATATTGGAACAAGTGCCAAACGTTGCATCCTTTCATCGTAATAAAGTTTGCTATCAATTATTCGCAAGCCTGAATTTGAGATACCAATCACTGCATCATCTCTTTGTATTTTATTCCATGCCTCTTGAGTCATTCCCTGATAGCGATCTTTCAGATTTTCGATGGTTTCCGCAGCGATGCATCGCCCATTAGACATTAAAACGATTTCATCTGCAATCGCTTCAAAATGCTCAGGGGCATTTGTTGCGAGGATTACAGTGTGATCTTCGTTGAGCAGTTTTGTTTGGATATCATCTCGTAGTATTTGTAGATGGCGTGCATCAAGTCCGAGGGTTGGTTCATCCAAAAGATGGAGATTGCTCTGCTTCTGCATCATGAAATGATACAGAATTTGTTGTTGCTGTCCTTGAGATATTTCATCAACACGATCTAAATTTGTAAATCCCATCGCTTTAACTTGATTCATAAATAACCTAATATCCCAGTTAGGAATGAGTGCTTCTCCAAACCCTCCTAGATCAGATAATCGAATAGAGGTTTTAAATGGAAATTGAGAAGGGATATAACAAACCCCTTCAGTTAACGCATAATCTTGAGCCGTTTTGTTATCAATCTTTACCGTTCCTAAATCAGATTGCAGTCCTCCGCTAAGAAGTTTCAGTAATGTTGATTTACCATTGCCATTTGCTCCAACGACCAAAATTAACTTTCCAGAATCTAAGTCCAGTTTTGGAATATCGAGTGTAAAAGCATTTCGTTTAATTTTTAAGTTGTTTATATGAATCATGCGCTGCATCCCTGCATCATTTGAATAAATTGCGTTAAACTCGGATTTTTATCAAATAAACGTGTATCAAGTTGACGTTCTAATAAACATTTTCGTGCTTCCTCAGGAAACTGTTCAATGTCGGTGAAAAGAACACTGTTTCCTTTTTCCATATACAAGATATAGTCCAGTAGGTTTTCGACTCCTTTCACATTATGCGTTGATATCAATGCGATTGCTTCGTGCTTGTAGATGTTTCCATGCAATAACCTGATGAATTCATCACGTTCAAAAGGATCGATGCCTTCAGTTGGTTCATCCAGAATATAGAGGTTCGCCTCACTGGCAAGGGCAATCGCAAACATCAGTCGTTGTTTCTCACCCAGACTTAATTTATTTAAAGGCATCATTAATTTTAAATTAAATTGAATGCGATATTTATCAAATACCGTCTGATTCCATGTTGGTATTAATAAGGATTCTAAAGTGACAATTTCTTGAAGTGTCATATGTAATGGATAGGGAATGACATCGGGTATATAGGCCGTTAATGCATTTATATTTAAATTTGAACCTAGTTTTATGGATCCTGATGTATGCTGATACAGTTGCATCATCATTTTCATGAGAGTTGTTTTCCCTGCCCCATTTTCTCCAATCACACCACAGATGGTTCCAGGCATCATTTCAAAAGAAATGGGTTCAATTTCAAACGACCCTTCAATTTTACGCCCAAAATGGTCGGCGGTTAAGTAGTCTGACATAGTTCCTCCTCTAGATTAAGTCTAAATGACTAACTGAATATTTATAGTTTTGGTAGATGAGCACAAGAAACGCAAGACTGCCGATAATTATTTTATAAAATAAAGTGATTGGCAGACTTACAATGCCGCCAACCAACACAATGGCAATGATAGTTTTCACGGCAACTGTCCCTATTTCTTTAGGACGATCAATATGAATTTTATAGATTCGCGTTAGACTAAATACCTGTAAGGTTCCTACAATCAACAAAACGGTCATATTCATATTTATTTCATTCCAAAAAACATCTTTTGAAATCTGAACTCTATTGAGCCCTTCTTGTTGGAAATAAATCATATTTTTTCCTGATATTAAGATTTCCGTTCCAAAGATACTACGAAGTCCAAAATAGAAAATCCCGACAATGACTGCATTAAATATTAATGTAATCAAACTAACACCGAGCATATCGACAAAGAAAGTTTTCTTAGAGTGATATCGCAGCGATACGTAACTTTTCCAGTTTGGTTGAGTAAATAAGATAATAGTCCAGATACCTGGGTTGATGCGATATTCTTGAAATACAAGTGCATAGACACACATACAAAGCATTAATACTAAAAATGTTTTGTATGTGTAAAATGATTTAAATAGAGCGTACTGTCGTTTGATTGCGTTTATCATAATTTTTCTCTCCCATTTCTATTGTTTTTCGTATGCTTCCTCTAAAATGTTAATTAAATCCTGCTTGGAAATATCAGCATTTTTCGCAATGTTTAAGATTGAATCGAAATGTGTCTGAATCGAATTTACCGAGTCCTTATAAAGTTTATCTTTTCCCAATTCAGATACATACGATCCCTTGCTTGGTATGGTATAAAGATATCCTGCTTTCTCAAGTTCTTCATAAGCTCTTTTAGTCGTTATAACACTCACCTGAAGCTCTTTTGCTAGAAATCGGATCGAGGGCATAGCTTCATGGGCCTTAAGCGTGCCGTTTCCAATTTCTTGTTTAATCTGAACAACAATCTGTTCATAGATCGGTAAATCATATTCTGTTTTGATATAGATGTTCATAGGAATCCTTTCTGTATATATACACTATATACAGTCCTTGATTTTTTGTCAATCTGAAAAAATAAAAACAGCCGCTTAGCTGTTTTCGTATATTTCAATCCATGCTTCTGGTGTTATCTTGGATGCGAGATTTTGAATGAGTTGGATTGGAATTTCTGTTGTCTTTGTGAATCGAATGCATGACTTACCCATGTTTAGTTTAGTTGAGACCGTTTGTTCATAGGAAGTTTCAAACCACTTTAAGATTTCTGGTTGTGCATAGATACCCATATGATAAAGACCAATATGATGTTTTTGATATCCCAAACTGATAAAGGGTAATGGGACATTAGGATCGCCACGATATCCTTTTGGATATAACGATAACGGAACAACAAATGATGGCATATTGTATTGCATAACCAGTTCAAATCCTTTAGGGATGGAGGATTTGATGGCATCAAACAATAAAATGTATTGCTTTTTAAAGGCACCTTCCCCTTGATTGATATACGCTTGAATGTCCATTAAAACATTCTCCTTTTAACGTCCCACTCTTCGCGTAGCATACCATATTTCAATGCATCATAATACTTACCTTGGTAATAGCGAACGCTTCGAATTCTACCTTCCAAAGTCATTCCAATATTTTCACCAACTCCCATCATGGCTTTATTACCAGACCATGTTGAAAATCCAAGACGTTGTATATCTGGAAAGGCTGTAAACAGCTGGTCCATCCAAAACATGGCACACGAGCTACCAAGACCGTGACCCCACTCATTCTCGTCATAGATAACAATTCCAAATTCAAGCCATCGTGTCTTATAAGACTCCCAATAATATGACACAAGTCCAATTAATCGACCATCCTTGAATATACCTTGTCGGAAATCCACATCCAAGTATAATTCAAGTCGTGATGCTTCAAAATCTTCATAAGACAACGGAAGATGTTCATCAAGAAACGGAGCATCAAAGGACATCCATGGTCTTTCTTTTTGAAAGGCATATTCCCATAACATTGTCATATCTTCTTTTTTTAATTTACGTATCTCTATCATATGTCACACTCCTTAAACCTATTATACCTTAAAAATCATTGAAGTTTTGTCTTTGGTCGTTTTGAGGTATAATATGCGAAAAAGGAGGGGCGAATATGGCTGATTTTACTGTCGTGAAAATCCTAACCTTAATGTGCCTTGGCTTTGCATCGATTCTCTTTGTATCCTTTAAACAAAATCGTGGGCGCATCTTAAATGGTTTTTTATTTAATGCTTTACTTTTCCTTGTGGCTCTTGATATCATTGCGCTTTCGTTCTCTTATGAAAATCCCTTTCTTCGTGGGTTTGCCCTGTTATTAATCATAATTGGAATTTTATTTTTCCTCTTCGGTTATTATGTACTCATCATCGGACTTTTTAAGAATGCGAAGCAGTTAATTCAAAAGGAAGGAATTCGTTTTTCGAATTTATTAACGCTTTTCGCTGCTATTGGTTTGATTCTGTTTGTCTTTATCATTCCCTTGCTATCGAAATCAATTCCACAAGAGTTACGATGGGTGCAGGCTCTTTTAGCTTGTATTACATTTTCATGTTTTTATTTTATCTTTGTCTTTATTAATTTTTTGTCCTCTTCTTATCTTTATCAACGGTTTAAACCGCATAAAGATCGAGATTTTATCATTGTTTTGGGAAGTGGGTTGCGAAATGGGTGTGAGGTACCTCCTCTTTTAGCCGCACGGATTGATGTCGCACTTACCTATTATCACCGTCAAGAAGTACCACCGCATCTTATTTTTAGTGGGGGACAAGGTGTGGACGAATTGATTCCTGAGGGTCAAGCAATGCGGGATTATGCACTCGCGCAAGGAATCCCTAAGTCCCATGCACTTATGGAAATCAAATCCACAACAACGTATGAGAATATGCTTTTTTCAAAACAGATTATGGATGCCATGAAACCCCATCAGCCTTATACATGTCTTTTTAGTTCCAATACATTTCACATTTTTAGAGCCAGTCAATATGCGCGTCAAGTGGGTTTAAATGCACAAGGCATTGGCGCAAAGACTGCCGGTTACTTTGTACCTAATGCAATGATTCGTGAATTTATAGCCTTAATGGTGATGCATCGACGCTTTCATGGATTCATTAATGGTGTCGCATATTGCCTTATCTTTGGAGCTACGCTGGTCTAATCGAATCTTAAAGAGTCTTAAACGGCTCTTTTTTTTTGTGATTATTATTGACAATATTTGTTCATTAAAGTTTAATTAAAAAATAAAATTAAAAATTAAGGGGTATTCATATGAATAAATTATCAAAATCACAATTACTGTCTGTTAGTTTAATGTTGTTTTCCATGTTCTTCGGTGCTGGAAATCTTATTTTCCCAACAATGATTGGTTACCTTGCGGGTTCACACAAATGGATTGGAATCTTTGCATTTAGTATTACAGCGGTACTCTTACCAATCCTTGCCCTTGTTGCCGTTTCCAAACAAGATGGTTTTTTAAATCTCGCAGACAAAGTACATCCGTGCTTTGCACTAATTTTCCCAACCATTTTATATCTTTTAAGTGGTCCACTCTTATCGGTGCCACGAGCAGGGATTATGCCATTCGAAACGTCACTTCGCCTCCTCTTTAAGGACCCAAGTCATATTCAAATTGGATTATTGATTTATTCATTCCTATTTTTTCTTCTATGCTTTGGTTTTTGTATAAAACCACAAGCACTCAGCGATCGTGTTGGAAAAATCTTAACACCGTTGCTTTTGTTATTTATATTAATATTGTTTGGTGCGGCTTTCGTCACCACTTTATCCAGTAACACTCTATCGCATGAGCCCTACCTCACATCAGGGTCTGCATTCGCGAGTGGTTTTGTGGATGGCTACTTAACACTCGATGGATTAGGTGCTTTAAATCTTGGTATTTTGGTTACAATGTCAATCAAAAGTTACGGTTTGAAAGATGAACAACAAGTTCGAAAATCAACCATTCAATCGGGTGTGATTGCAGGTATTCTCTTATTTATTGTTTATTGCATGCTTGGTTTTTTGGGTAATTTAATGTCGAGTGAATTACTTCATGCGCAAAATGGTGCGGAAGTTATTGCCCGTCTTGGAACACGTTTATTTGGAAACTACGGTCCATTCGTATTGGGGATGCTCTTCTTTCTTGCATGCCTTACAACATGCGTTGGGCTCATCAGCTGTTCTTCTGAATTTTTCGCAGAACGTTATCCACGCTTAAGCTATCGCCGTAGTGTATCAATCCTTTGCTTCCTAAGTTTCGCAATTTCAAATATCGGATTAACAACAATCCTTAAAATCAGTGGGCCCATCCTCGCATGTGTCTATCCTGCGGCCATCGTTTTAATTCTCTTAGGTTTGTCTTCAAAACCTTCTGCTCTTACATACCGTATTGCAATCATCTCAAGTACGATTTTTAGTATTATTACGGTGCTTGATCACATTAAAATTTCAATTCCCGTAATTACACAATGCTGTCGAGCACTGCCCTTCTATTCACTCAACTTGGGATGGGTCGTTCCCACTTTCATCCTTGCCTTCTGCAGTTTGCAACTTCAATCCATCCAAAAGAAAGAGGAACTGATATAAGTTCCTCTTTTATTTTTGCGTAAGTCGGTAAATTGCTTCAATCTCATTGTGTTTAAGGTGATGTTTTAGATAGACAAAATGCAAGGGACGTTTTAATTCAAAATCTTCTAACTCAAGATACGTTAACGTTTTGTTTTCAATATCATCATGAGCTACTTTGGTATACATAAACGACACCGCATCCGATCGTTTTAAAAATGTTTTTATGGTTTGAAAACTGCCAATCTCTTGGACTGATTTAAACGAGGTTAAGCGATGATTATGAGCCGTCAGCCAATTTTCAAAAATTGAACGGGTCCCTGAACCTTGCTCGCGTACGATAACGGGATAGTACAATAATTCTTCCACGCTCACCCCTTGTCCTGCCAAAGGATGGTTTTGTGCCACCACAGGCATAAAACGTGCCTCTGTAAAGATATGTGATGTAAAGATATCTTGGTCAAACATTCCTTCAACCAAGGCACAATCAATAACACCCGATTTCAAATCCTCCAAAAGCGTCTCCGTATTCGCAACTTTAATTTGGAAATTGACACACTCATCAATCAGATACGATCGTAATGACGTCGGAAAGTAATAATCCGCAATTGATAATGTCATTCCAATGGATACTGGATTTTCGATACGTTCAAGTTTTTGAAATAACACCTCTTGATGAGCACTTTGAATTTTGG
This sequence comes from Erysipelothrix sp. strain 2 (EsS2-7-Brazil), assembly GCF_016617655.1. Taxonomy (NCBI): domain Bacteria; kingdom Bacillati; phylum Bacillota; class Erysipelotrichia; order Erysipelotrichales; family Erysipelotrichaceae; genus Erysipelothrix; species Erysipelothrix sp. strain 2 (EsS2-7-Brazil). The sequence continues at coordinate 62,266 of NZ_SCFT01000003.1, read as the reverse complement.
CGAAATCATACAGAAGATAAGCAGCCTGTGTAAAATGAAGCACACGCCCTTCAAAAAACACCAATTTACACTGATACACCGATTCCAAACGTTTAATATGTTGCGATACTGCGGGTTGGGTTAAATGAAGTGCCTGAGCCGCCTCGGTATAACTTTCCAAATCCATTACCGTCATTAATGTTTTTAACTTTGGATCCATACGCCCTCCATAAATATTCTTTATCTATTATAACACAGAATAATAAACCGTTATGGTTGGACATGTTATACTTTCTTTGGAAAGAGGGGTCTTATGAACTCAATTAAAAAATATACACCCGGTTTTATGCTTTCATGCATTGTCGCTTTGATTGCGGTCGTCCTTGAAAGCTTATTACCCGTAAAATTTGTCGGTGCATCCGTCATTGCACTTCTTATTGGAATGCTTGTGAATACATGGAAAGAACCAAGTGCATTGATTAAAACAGGTTTAAAATTCACATCGAAACACGTTTTAAAATTCGCAATTATTCTTTTAGGTGCATCGCTTAATATCACCATGATCTTAACTGTAGGAAAACTTTCTTTAGCTGTGATGGTCTTTACCCTCCTTACATGTTTTGGCGGGGGTTACTTTATCGGTAAGAAACTTGGCTTAAATTGGAAGTTATCCAATTTAATCTCTGCCGGTACTGGAATTTGTGGTGGTTCCGCAATCGCAGCGATTGCACCTGTTATTGAAGCAGAAGATGAAGATATCGCCTATGCGATGTCCGCAACTTTCTTGTTTGATGTCCTAATGATTGTTTTATTTCCAATTATGGGTAAAGCACTTGGACTTACCGACATGGCTTATGGCTTGTGGGCAGGCACTGCGGTGAATGATACATCAAGTGTTGTGGCCGCTGGCTATGCATTCTCTGAGGCTGCCGGTGATTTCGCGACCATGGTTAAGTTGACACGGACACTGGCAATCATTCCAACCGTTATTGTCTTCTCGTTAATTCATGCTCACGTAAAAAAACGTGACGGTTTAACACCCACAAATGAATCCATTAAATTCACCCGAATCATCCCATGGTTTATTCTATTATTTATTGGCATGGCCATCCTCAACAGTACGGGTCTCATACCTGTTGGCATCAGTCATTTACTGAAACAAATTAGTAAGTTTTTAATGGTATGTGCACTGGCTTCAATTGGATTAAATACAAAATTTAAATCTATGATTAAGACCGGACTCAATCCGTTCCTTCAAGGTTTTATTATTTCATTACTGGTTGTGGTTGTTGCATTGGGAGTTGAATTTATGATGGGAATTGTATAGATAGACGACACAAAAAAACAGGAATATAAATCCTGTTTTTTTGTGTCTTATTACAACTGAAGGACTGATCGTGGAAAGAATATGGATTGATAACAATCGTTATCAAATCAACGAGATTAATTATGTATACGGTCATCCAGTTTTAAGACATTGATAGTATACAAAAGAATACTAATAAATCCTATTCTTTCTTACTTAATAATTCTTAACCGTCAATGCAAGGCATACTTGGAATCGATTTCCAATCCGATTCCAAGTCAATGAACCATCTTGTAGACTCATCAAGCGATCACAACTTCTTAACCCAATACCATAACTCTCCTGATTTCGTGGTTCTACGGCAACATCATTCTCAATGATCATCCATACCTTGGATCCTTTCATCATGATTTTCACCGTAACCCCGTGTTCATATTGAGCGTATTTAATAATGTTTGAGGTGATATTATCAAAAATGCGATGCATTAAGATATGGGATACATAGCACCATCCCAGGTCTTGAACACAGTCCTCTACAACAATATCCAAACCATGTACCTCAAGGGAAGCCATTAGTTGTTTTAAAAAGTCCTGCTTCAAGTCTTGAAAAGAGGTTTTAATTATTGGAAAAGAATGATCTTCTTGATTGGCAATATCGGTGAAGCATTGAAGTAACGCTTGCGCTAAATCTTTAACTTGATGCGCTTTTTGATAACAACGTTGAATCTTATCGTGATGCGAAGGATCGAGTGACTGATCATTTTGTAGGTACTCAAGATAACCCAACAAGATGGTCATTGGCGTTCGTATATCATGCGATAACGTTGTGGTTGCATCTTTCAAGGCTTCTTGTGAACGCACAACCATCTCCGTATTCGCAATCAGCGCTTCGCGCATCATATTAATGCCACGCGCTAAATCAGTCAGTTCATCATTCCCCTGCTCCGACACTTTTGTTTCAAGCATCCCACCGCCAATCGCATTCAGTTCGTTGGTAATCGTTTCAATGTATAAGGTCATGCTTCGCAGTAAAATACACATAACCGTTATAAATGCGATAAACGAAACAACCCGATTCACCTGATCAAAACGATCGAGAAATTCAATAATATCTTGACTCATGATATCAACACGAAGGGAATCCCCATCTACCTTTAATCCAAAGGTTTGTAAGGGGTAGGAGGCATCATTGACCGTATCAAAGGATCGCACCTCAACCTCAAGATCATTGGTATACAAAAGTTTTGAATTATTATAGATATAAAACAGTGAATAAGGATATTGCTTAGCCCAATCATTCAGTTGATCAAAGGATTGCTCGGTAATGTTTTTATCATCAATATACGTTTGTAAAGATTCGACCCGTTGAAAAATCGTGTTTCGATTGGGGTGGACACTGGTAATATAGATTTCAGAGAAACGCTGCATCGTAAAATACAAACACGAACTCACGACTGTTGCGATAAAGATATAAACCAAAATTTGAAACGAAAGATGCGTTGGCTTCTTTGTTTGCCTAAAGACCATCGTATGTATACCCTTTACCCCAAACGTTCTTTACAATTTTGGGTTTATTGGGTTCATCCTCGACTTTTTTACGCAGGTTTCGAATATGAACCATCACCGTATTGGAACACGAATAAAAATATGTATCCTCCCATACAATTTCAAAAAGCTGTTCCATCGTATAAATGCGGCCTGGATTCCCTAAAAGAAGCCGTAATATACGATACTCACGTTCTGTAAGATCGAGCAGTGCTCCCTTTTTATAAACTTCATTGGTTCTACGATTTAAACGCAAGTCCTTTGATTCAAGAAAATCGGACTCATACCCTTGTGGTTTGCTTCCGTAATTACAGTAACGTCGAAGCAGTGCTTTCACACGCACACTGAGTTCAAGATACGAGAAGGGTTTCATGACATAGTCATCCGCACCTGCTGAAAATCCTTTGACTACATCTTCTTCTCTTTCTTTTGCAGTTAGAAATAAAATTGGAATGTGATGTGCATCCCGAATTTTCCGGCAAAGCTGAATACCATCAATTTCTGGCATCATTACATCTAAAATGGCTAAATCAAATCCATCATCAAGAGCCTCCAGCGCGTCATACCCATTCGCATATGTCTGCACGTGAAAACCATCGTTTGTGAGTAGTAATTCAAGCAATTCTCTGATTTCAAAATCATCATCAACCACCAATATCCGATTCATAATACATCCTCCTCAAGTAAATCAAGTTTAAATATAGAGATTCTCACTTTTCTTGTCAATAATTGTTATTCAAAATCACGTAAAAAAAAACGATCCTGGAAAGATCGTTTTACTTAATTGGGGGATGGTGTGATGTACTCCATAAAGAATGGACCTCGATTTCGATAGCGTTCAAGATGTCCATTCGCGGTTACTTCAATCATCCCTGCACGTTTGACTTCTGTTCGCTCCAGCCCAATAACATAACGTGTCATGATGGACCCTAAATAAAAAATACATCCCAGTAGAAATACTGTGAGAAAGATGCGTCGAGTTAAGTTGTCAATGCCATACCGTCGATCAAAGGCGTTGGGACGCATTAGAAAATAAACCATGTAAATCAACAGGAGGATGATACAGATAAAGAAACATCCATAAAGAAACATCTTAAAATGGGAGCGATATACTAAATGCAATTCAGAATAGAGAATCACGCGAACTATCGTCAACATCGTAAAATTAATTACGGCGATTAAGACGATGATATTTTTAAATTTCATAAGTTTTTGATTCATTAGCATCGTCTCCTTCACTTTATTATACGTGAGAAAACGAAGTGTGTCACTGAAGTGGGAAGGTTAAATTAACTTTAAATAAATCGCCGTCAATTTCCAACTTAAACGCGCCCCCCATGACTTCAGTTAATGCTTTTGCGATTGAAAGCCCCAGACCGCTCCCTTCTGTATTTCGGGAAGCATCCCCGCGTACAAATCGCTCCATTAATTCATCCGAACTGATATTTAACGATACATCCGATATATTTTTAATTTCGATGACTGCATTGTAATCAATTTGATTTAACGTTACATAAACACGTGATTTGGTTAAAGAATACTTGCAAATATTTCCAAATAGATTATCCAAAATACGGAAAAGGACATTACCATCTAAATGCGCATGAACCTCATCTTGTATCACAATAAGCTCTAATTCATTCTGATTCAAACGATCACGGTACTCTCCAATGACTTGATCAAGAAGGACATTAAGGTCGGTATCTTCTTGATTGAGAGGGATTGTTCCTGAACTCGCTTTCGATGCTTCAACTAAATCCTCAATTAATTTTTTAAGACGTAACGATTGTCTTGAAAGAACGTTTAAGTATTCCTGCACTTCAAGATCGTCAAACGATTTTTGTTCAAGAAGACCAATATAATTGATAATTGATGTCAACGGTGTTTTGATGTCATGTGAGACATTTGTAATCAAATCCGTTTTCATGCGTTCCGATTTCATTTGTCGCTCAACCGCACGATGCATCCCATCAGATAGTTGATTTAAATCCTGTGCATGGTCTTTTAAGACGCCATTAAGTTTTGAAGTATCAAGGGACTTATCGAAATTTCCTGAAACCATTGCTTGTGTCGCTTCACGGATTGCTTTACCATCAAGTGCAAATTTCAAGATAAAATAGACAACCACCCCTGTTTTAATCAACCAGAAAAACAGCATGGTTCCACTATTATGATTGGAAATTGATATCATCGTTATAAAATCAAACAGTAACGATGCTCCCACAATCATGGAAACTTTTAGAAGCAAGTCACGATTGGAAAATGACGCTTGATACAAACGTTTTATCGGGAGGTAACCCCATCGATAGACCCATGAATTCACAAAGAGCTGTTTTGCTTTAATGCGTTTAATTAAAGAATGATAAAAGACAAAGGATAATCCCAGTCCGATGAGCGAAATGCTCGTACCCATCAAAAAGGCATTGGGAACATCGCGATAGAATACATTAATACTCTCGCCAAGAAGACTCATTGAAAAGCCAAAGGCCAGCAAATATAATAACGCAAAAGGTTCTAAAGGTAAGCGATCGAAGGTATTCTGTTCGATGTTACCATCTTCTTGTCGAATCCCTGCATGTTTTGTATATGTAATCATCGATGCAAGCATTAAGAATGCAGAAACAATGAGAATGCCATACAATCGGTAACCAATCTCTAAAAGCGTCGTGATCAAAAGATCCAGGTACCAAAACACATCGGGTGCTCCCTCAACGATTTGGCTTTCAACCCGGTAATCTTTTTGAATCATTTGTGATCTTATATAATTACCACTTGAATCACGTTCATCCACGCTTTGATAATCCGAAAGAGTATAGACTGTGATAAATCCAGATTTAGAAGGGGATTCCTTGCTGTATAGAAGTGCATTCTCCGAATTATAGATTTTAAAAAAATGATTTGGAGACACGACAGATTGTTCCATGTCTATAAGTCCTGCCGAAAAACGTTTGTCAGACGCATTATCAAACGATGACGTTCGAATCAAAGCCTTAATTTGTTCTTGGGCTGTTTCTTTGAAAACATGCTCCCGTAATGCTTCTGGCGTCATGCTGTTCACATGAAGATCTTGCATCTTCACCAGACCATATACACTCCCTACAAATCCCCCAAGGGATACGATAAATACGGCCGCTGAGACGAAACGAATCATAAAATGTTTGCGTTTATTTCGATTCATGGTTTATATCTCCTTCTATTTTATATCCTTGTCCCCACACTACTTTAAAATAACGTGGTTCGGATGGATTGATTTCGAGTTTTTCTCTTAAGTGGCGAATATGAACTGCAACTGTCCCTTCTGCACCATAGGAATGGTCTTGCCATACCTGTTCGTAAATCTGCTTGGGTGAAAAAACACGGTTTGGATGTGCCATCAAGAACTTTAGGATTTCAAACTCAGTGGGTGTACAACGGACGTGTTTTCCATCCATACTCACCGATTTGGTTTCATCATTTAATTCCAGTCCACCTACTTTTAAAATATGTGACGATTATATATAACCTTGATTAAATTGTCTATACCGACGAAGTTGTGATTTTACGCGCGCAATCACTTCCATTGGATTAAACGGTTTCGTTATGTAGTCATCCGCCCCAACATTTAATCCTAAAATCTTATCCGTATCTTCTCCCTTAGCCGTCAAGAATATAATTGGGATTGTTGTTGTTTGACGAATATGCATTATCGCCTCCAACCCATCCATTTCAGGCATCATAATATCCAGTAACACCAGATCAATCCGCTCCTTCTTAAGCACATCCAATGCTTCGACACCATTAAATGCTTCATAAATCATATAATCTTCTTGTGATAAATAAATTTTTAATGCATTCACAATATCTCTTTCATCATCACAAATCAAAATTTTAGCCATCTCGTCACCTCATAGTTCTATTATAGGGACTAACTGTTTAAAAACCAACGGGTCAAATGTTTAAGAATTGTTTAAGATACAACATTGTTCTATAATAAATTCAGGAGGACATAAAGATGAATCTAAAAAATAAACTCACACCCATTCAATATGAAGTCACCCAAAACAGTGCCACTGAAGCACCGTTTACGGGAGAATATGATGATTTTTATGAGCCGGGAATTTATGTCGATATCGTAAGTGGCGAACCCCTTTTCTTATCAAATGATAAGTTTAATGCAGGTTGTGGATGGCCAGCTTTCTCAAAACCAATTGATGCATTGCTTGAGGTTGAAGATGAAACACGACGTATCGAAGTCCGTTCCTTAAATGCAGATTCGCATTTAGGCCATGTCTTTAACGATGGACCGAAAGAACTTGGTGGACTTCGTTACTGCATTAATTCCGCAGCGCTTCGCTTTATACCACTTGATCAAATGGAAGAGGAAGGCTATGGACACTATATCCAACACATCAAACATGACTGATACTGAATTACTGGAAACACTTTTAAAAGACACACCCAAACCCATTGTTGTCATGTGGGCTGGTGATTGCTTGGAACATGCCTTAACTCTTTGTCGATATCGTGATGTGCACGCCACCGCGTCCCTTAAAGCAACACGAGATTGGGTTCAAGGCACTATGACGACTGATGAAGCACGAAAACGTGCCTTAAAAGCCCATGAACGTGCACGTGAGCTTACAAAAACAGAACACATCTATTTACTTAGAGCGAGCGGTCATGCGGCAGGAACGACACAGGTTAAAGCACACGGCATTCAATGTGCAGACTATGCCTTAAAAGCAGTTCAAGTTGGAAAACGCAGTAAACGTTCCCTTGAGCGAAAATGGCAACTTGATACGTTGACCAATTATCTCGATAAAAAAACTTCTTAAAAGAACAAAACAAGTTCTTCTCAAGAAGTTTTTTTATGATTAAACCTTGATTCTTTTTTTAATAATTTCATCATATTCCGGTACACCCATAAAATGCATGACGAGCATATAGACCGCAATACCAAAGGCAATCACAATCACAACACCTTTTTTACCCATATCACCAAGCACCGTTGGGTAATAGATGGCATAAACCGCAAATCCCATAATAAGTGAAGCGATCATCGTTTTTGAGAACGAACGCATAAATTGACCCGTTCTCAATCCATTTAAACGGATACGCAGAGCATTATAGAGTAACAGTGATCCGATAAATGCAGCCAATGTGGTTGCAAGTGCAAGACCGGTTACCCCCATTGTCTTTGAAAGCAGAAGATTTAAAACAATATTGGCGACTACAGAAATAACCCCAATACGTACGGGTGTCTTTGTATCTTCCAGTGCATAAAAGGTTTTCGTTAGAACCTGTCGCATTCCAAATGCCACAAGACCCAAGGCATAGAAAAATAAAATTGTACCCGTAACCACAATCGCTTGATCATCAAACTTACCATGACCTAGAAGCATCATAACAATCGGTTTTGAAAGCACCATAATCCCAATTGACGCAGGAATCATTAATAAATTCACAACATTTAATATTTTCGTAACGGTTTCTTTAAGTTGTTCGGTTTCATTTCGAACTGCATTCCCCACTAGGGTTGGATAGAGTACTGTTGCCATTGTGGAGACGAATACACCTAAGACTGCGTCATTGATTTGCGATGCATAACTGATGGCGGAAATCGATCCATCCGTAAATGTAGAGGCAATGGTGCGGTCAATGACGAGATTTATTTGATCAATTGAAGCCCCAAGAATAATTGGAATCGCCATCACCGTCATCATCTTCACATAAGGATTGCGAACATCAAAGGTTAAACGACGTTTAAAGCCTTTACCTTTTGATGTTAGGAAGGCAAATAGATATTGAATGACACTCGCAACAAAAATCCCAATGGGTAAGACCATGATATCCGTTTTCACGCTCATAAAAATGGATAGAATCACGACAATATTCATCATAAAACTTCCGATTGGCGCAATAAGAAAGCGATTATGAATCTCATGATAGCTCTCATAAATCGACCGTGCCCCAATAAAAAAGATGGATAACAATGTCACTTTAGTAAAGCGAACCGCAAGTGCCAGTTTGGCTCCTGTATACCCATGTGCGAATACGAGTACAAGTTCTTGGGTAAAGACAAGCCCCAGTAATACAAGTACCAAAGCTAAAAGCGCAATCAGATTGAGGGCATCACTCATGTATCGATCGGCAACGCCTTCACCGAGCTCTTCTGATGCTCGAATATAAACCGGAATAAACGTACTTACCAATCCGATTGCTACAAAACCAAAGATAACATTAGGAATACTCCATGAAGTAAAGTAAACATCCGATACCATGGATGTTCCGTAAAAATATGATAAAACAAGGCCTCTTACAAGACCCAATATTTTTGAGATAAGAATTGCGATGGTTAAATAAGCTGCATTTCGTTTCATGGGATTCCTCTTTTCTTTTCTATTATACCCTTTTCAGCGTTGAAACATAACGAAAATGTTGTGTCACACAATTAAACATCATCGAAGGTGTTTTATAAAAAAAGGTTAAAGCGACAGCGCTTTAACCAAAAAGATTATTGATATTTAAAATAATAGAAAACACCAAGTGCCGACCAAATAATCATAAAGATAAATGAGGGCAACTGGAGTTGTCCAGGTGATCCCGGTATGACGAGAAGTCCCACAAACACAAGACTTACTAAAGCACCAGCAGCACTTAAACGCCCCGACGATTTTCGATAGCTAATCATACACACATAGAAATAAACGATGGCCGCTAGAAGCGATGACATATCTACTATATAGATAATCATCTCACGTCCAAACCATGGCGCAACAAGACTCACGATCGTAATAAATCGAATTGCTTTCGTGTACATCCCATTTTGGTTTTCATAGCTATACTTTTCAGGAATGAGTTTATATTGAGCTAATGCTCCAATAAGTTTGCTTCCCCCAAGCATAAAGCCATTAATACCACCCGATACCGCACCTGCAAGTGAAATCAGCAGCAAGATAAACGCCGCAAATCCCAAGCGACTTAAAACCGCTGACCCTAATGCCCACTCCTCAAGCAAACCTGCTTGTGGCGCAAAGACCAAGGCTGTCGTGATGTTATTGAGATTATAGAATACAACACCTGCAAACACAGCGAGAATGGTAACCCGAACGGCTTTTGAAGGACTAAAGTCTAAATCTGTTGAAACCTGTGGTATGACATCAAACCCTACAAAGAGAAACGGTGCAATCGCAAAAACTTTCGCAATTTGAGCAAAATCAAAGGTATAGGGTGTAATATAGTTTTCTTTTAGAACGGAAGTTCCTTGAGTGGCTAGCATCATGGTGAAAATTACCATAATATTTGCGACTGTAAGTAAAATCATCACATTTTGAACTTTCGAACTCATCTTAAGTCCTTGGATGTTTATTTTCGCAAAGATAATAATGATAAAGCTTGCGATTAGTATTTCTGAGAGATATACAGAGGTTCCTCCGATATCATAGAGGTATCCAAACGTTACAATTGATCCAAAAAGTTTTTTCACGACAAGCACAAATGCTGTCGCATTCAGAGGCACCATACTGATATAACAAAGAATTAAGAACCAGCCTACAATGAAACCGTGCTTTTTTCCTAAATTATTGTATGTATATGAGAACTCACCACCATCTTCATTATGGGAAGACATCATGACATGATAGCCTTGAACAATAAAGATAATTGCGATGCCACCAAGAATAAGCCCGATCGCAGTGTTAATTACACCGCTTTCGGGCAAGAACTTGGTCCCCGGGAGCGTAAACGATCCCCAACCGATAATTGAACCTAATGCAAGCGCCAAGATATCCAATTTACTGAGTCTTTTGCGCATACTGTTTCCTTAGTTAAAGTTGTATTCTGTAACGATTTTATCACGGCCTGTGACTTGATCGTTAAAGTATTCATAAACACAGATTCCAAGATATGATCCAGAAATATTAATTACATTATCAAATCCAAGGTTTTGAAGTGCCATTACAGCATTATATGAACGTTGGCTTGAACGACAGTGTAAATATACAGGCTTATCCGTAGGAATTTCATCCAAGCGATCACGAATTTGGCTTAATGGAATGTTGATTGCATTGATAAGGTGACTTAAAGCATATTCATGTTCTTCACGCACATCAATAATACATGCATTGGATTCTACCAATTCGCGAACTTGCGTTACAGGAACTTGGTTGAAACGACCGTAAAGAAGGTTTAAACCAACAAGCGCTGCATGATTCACAACATCTTTTGCTGTACCAAATGGTGGTGCATAGCATAATTCAACTTCTTTAAGATCTTCAAGCGTTCCACCCATTTGAATCATTGTCGCAATGACATCAATACGTTTATCAACATTTCCCTTACCGATTGCTTGTGCACCCAGTAATTTACCTGTTGGATATTCAAATAAAAGTTTAAAGTGCATTGGATTTGCATCGGGCATTAACCCTACTTTATCACCCGGGATAATGTAAACAAAGTCATAGTCGAAACCGTTAGCCTTTGCCATTTTTTCATTAAGACCAGTTGATGCAGCGTTCAAATCAAATACTTGTACACATGATGATCCGACAACACCTTTATTGTTATGAGGAATTCCATACATGTGATCTGCAGCTGCACGTGCTTGACGTTGAGCAGGACCTGCAAGTGCAAGACGTGTTGGTTTATGTGTAATTTGGTGGAAGACTTCAATCGCATCACCCACTGCATAAATATTTTTATCGTTTGTAAGATAATTGTGATCTACCTTAATTCCACCAGTAACACCAATTTCAAGATCTGCGGCTTTCGCAAGACTTGTTTCAGGTGCAACACCGATTGCCATGACAACTGCGCCGGATTCTAAGATGGTTCCTGAACCCAGTTCCACACTTGTTTCTGTAATCTTTTTAACGCCATCACCAAGGATTAGGTTGATGCCGTGATCCATCATTTCTTTATGTAGTACTTGTGCCATATCATAATCGAATGGACTCATGATTTGATCAATAGCTTCCACAAGTGTTACGTTTTTGCCTGCATGACGCAAGTTTTCCGCAACTTCCACACCGATAAATCCCCCACCAACAACGGTAATGTTTTCAATGTTGTTGTTGACGATATGTCCGTTTAATTTTTTAATATCGACAACATTACGTACGGTAAAGACATTATCACCGTCAATGCCTTCGATACTGCGTGGTAAGATTGCACTTGCTCCTGGTGATAGGACAAGCTTGTCATACGCTTCATCCATTTCTTCACCAGTTTCAAGGTTTTTAACCGTAACGGTTTTCGCGTCACGATTAATTTTTAGAACTTCAGTGCTTGTGCGTGCAATGATGTTATATTGTTTTTTAAATTGTTCAGGGGTCATTAAGACTAAGTCATCACTTGAAGCAACAATGCCGCTTAGGTGATATGGTAAAGCACAGTTTGAGAAGGACACATTCGGTCCGCGTTCAAACATAATGACTTCCGCATGTTCATCTTGACGACGAACACGAGCTGCAACTGAAGCACCTCCAGCTACCCCTCCAACAATTAATATTCTTTTACTCATGGTAGAATCCTCTTTCTTTTCTAAGTTATCGTTTTAAGACTTTATTTTTGTAAATGTTTTGCGAGTTTGTTTCCCAAGTAACCACCGATTACCATCACAACAAGGAATACCCAACCGGATAATGAGAAGTTCGCAATCGGTGTATATAAAGCACCAACATTACATCCGTTCGCAAGACGTGTTCCAACACCCATTGTGATACCACCCATTGCATAAAGCAGTCCATCTTTAACGGTAATGTGTAGCTCTGACATAAATGTATTTTTAAATTTACCTGCTGTCAGTAAGTATACTGCAGTTCCAACAAGGATACCCATGTTTTGAACTGTTACAGGGTTTGCTAAGAATGGTTTTGAGAATACAGCTGGATCCATTTGTGTAAATGATCCCAGGGATTCTGCGGATACACCAAAGAGTGTTAAGAATTTACCGAACCAGAAACCGTAAGGTGTTGATGCACCCCAACCTGCTTTAGTAACACCCATTAATAATGTAAAGAGGATCGCGATGATCACTGCACCTTGTTTTAAAGTCCATGTCTTTACAAAAAGACGTTCATAAGTACTTTCTGTTGGGAAAGCATAATCTTTTTCAACTTCAAATGATTCCATACTATCTTGGCCTTTTTCCACAAAGTGACCTGTGTATGTACCCTCTTTTTTACGTTTTGCTTCGTATTTGTTCGCAAGCACAACCACAAGACCACAAAGCAGTGCTGTTAAGATTAATGCGCCAAGGTATCCACCAAGACCATCCCATTTAAAGAGGTCTGGTAAGAAGACACCACCTGCTGTTTGTGATCCAACTTCAGATACAAACCATGATGTCGCAACCCAACCTTGTTTTTGAAGAGGGAATCCAATAAAGACCCCAAAGCTAAAGAATACGAGTGTAATTAAAGCACGTGGTAAACTTGTAATTAAATCCGTTAAAACACCGGATGCACAGCAGGATGAGAATGCCATCCCAAATCCGAAAAGCACACCCCCAACAAGTAACCCACCATTAATTGGATTAACCCATAAATCCATTTGTGATGGATCTTGGAAAATCATAAATGATGCGGATAATGCTGTTGTAATAAAGAACATAAACATTAAGGTTTTCATTAATTTTGTGGAACCTGTATTTGCAGCACGGTTCACACTTCCTGCAAACCCTGTTGCAGCACGTGTTAATGTATATCCTAATGCAATCCCCATTACAAGTCTGAATAAATGCATATCAGACGCTAAAAAATTCTTTCCAAGGATGAATACTGCGATAAGCAATACAAATCCAATAATATTTTCTGTCTTCTTCATGTTCTCCTCCTATGAATGACAAATAAGCAAACGACACCTTACATTTATAGGATTATCAGATCCCCGTATCTTTTGCGCATCACCGCATGGATAATCATCAAATGTTTAAGGCTAATCGTTGCCTTGCTCATAAATCGTATCACGTATTGTTGACATTACAACTAATTAACTCACGAGTTTTTACGACTTTAGCCATAATCTGCCCTTATATCACTTTTTTCGATTTAAAAGTGATTTATTTCTTTTGTATTTGTGAAATTAATAACTTGTATCACAAAATTTGACCGTTTTGGCCATTCAGTCATAAGCAATACTTATAACTAAAACCTATTACGTAATAATCTCTGATTATAGCGCATTAAAAAAGCCGCTTAGCGGCTTTGGATACGTCGATTCATTTCTTCAAGTTCTTGGACGCTTAGATAACGCCATTCTCCTACCTTTAAATCACCCAGTTTAATATTCATGATTCGAACCCGGTTTAACGTTGTGACTTTAAATCCCAATGCCTTTGTCATCCGGCGGATTTGTCGGTTTAAACCTTGATTTAAAATAATTCGAAAGGTTTTCGGTGCAACTTGCTCCACATCGGATGGATTGGTCACTTGCATACGATGGGTTTGTTGGTTATAGATCTCGACCCCTTTGGACATTTGGGTAATAAAGTCTTCATCAATCATCTTATTCACCGATACGATATATTCTTTATCATGACCGTATTCTTCACGTAATATTTTATTAACAATATCACCATCATTGGTAAGTAGAATTAAGCCACTGGAATCTTTATCCAACCGTCCTATTGGGAAGATCATCTTTGGGTAGTTCATAAAATCTGAAATATTGCCCTCAATGGCACCATCCGTTGTACATGTAATACCACGTGGTTTATTTAAGGCGATATAAACTTTCTCGTCATCGATGGTCACGTGATTGCCTTCAACGGTTACACGTTGCCCTGGCAGTACTTGTTGGCCAACAATAGCCGTAACACCATCAATGGCAACTACCCCTTCCGCAATATAACGATCTGCTTGTCGACGTGAACAATAACCCGAATCACTGATATATTTATTTAAACGCAACGATTCCCGCGCTTCGTGCTGAATGGGATTGATGTTTTCATTGGCGTTTGATGCTTGTTGTCGTGCTTGTTTCATAAAGTCCTCAATCTATTTTCTAATTCTTTACATCTATTCTACCATTTACCGTATAATATGTCACAAGGAGATTAATCATGATATCGATACAAACAACTTCACTTCAACAGGTTTTACCCATCCGCCATCAAGCAATGTATCCTGATGGACCCATAACCTTAGCACAAACAGAGGATGACGCCATGGCACTTCATTATGGTCTCTTTATGGACCAACACTGTCTTTCCGTAATCTCTGTCGTTAAGCATGATGACACGGTCCAACTTCGAAAATTCGCAACCCTTCCAGGCTTCCAAAATCAAGGATATGGAAGCATGTTATTAAGCCATGTGCTATCATTATATAAGGGGCGCATCATTCTTAATGCGCGAACAAGCAAAATTTCATACTATAAACGTTTTGGTTTTACACAAACAGATCAAACATTTACCCGCAATGACATCGACTATTGTATTATGGAGGTATTACGATGACAAACCCATACCCTTATTCCCTTGATAACAAGCGTTATCAAACATATAACTATTTTACCCAGAAAACTTATGGCCAAAAAGCATTTAAAGTCAGCATCGATGCAGGATTTACCTGTCCAAATCGTGATGGTACGTGTGGAAGTGGCGGTTGTAACTTCTGTAGTGCCCGTGGATCAGGGGATATGATTTTAAAAAATCCAGACTTAGAAAAGCAAATCGAGCACAGCCAAAATATAATGCTTCAAAAATGGCCCCATGCCGCCAAGATTGCATACTTTCAAGCCTACTCAAATACACATGATTCCTTAGAAAACCTCAAAAAACTCTACGATCCTTTCTTCAATGATGATCGTTTTGTGGGGATTGATATTGCGACACGCAGTGATTGCTTGGATGATGAGAAGATTGCATATTTTGAAGCAATGAGTCGTAAGAAAGACTTGACCATCGAAATTGGCTTGCAAACCATTCATCCTGAAACTTCCGAATGGATGAATCGGGGTCACGATCTTGAATCGGTCACAACTTGTATACAAAAACTCAAAGCAGCAGGCATTCGTACTTGTGTTCATATTATTAACGGATTTCCTCAGGAAACGCCTGAGATGATGCTTGAAACTGCCGATTACCTTGCACGAATGCATCCTGAGATGGTTAAAATACACATGCTTCATATTATTAAAGGAACAAAACTGGGTGCAGAATATCAAAAAAATCCGTTTCCACTTCTCTCCCGTGATGACTATGTGGATGTGGTTGTGAAACAAATTGAACGCCTGCCCGAAGATATTGTGATTGCTCGACTTACTGGAGATGGTATGGCGGATGATTTGCTTGCCCCACTTTGGACGGTTCGCAAAATTGCAGTCACCAATGAAATCGATAAACTCATGGTTCAAAAGAACACCTGGCAAGGTAAATATGCGAAGGAGCGCTAAGCTCCTTTTTTTGGTAATTATTTTCGCTAAATTGCGGGTTTACAAGCTAAAATTCAACACTTAAGGAAACTGATTTTCATGAATATGAAATTTTGTAAATTGTTTTGGACATGGCGAAAAAAGATGCTATAATGTCGATGAATGAAGCGCTTACATTTGAATCGTCCATACATTACTTATATGAGAGGGGTATTTAAATTGAAGAAAATAAGTAACATTTTCGTCGTGCTTCTTACACTTGTATTGGGTATAAGTCTTTACCCAAGTTCTATCTTTGCTATGAATGATCTAAATCTTAATGACCTACACTTAAAGGGAGAAGGTGCTGATATTTCCGACCATTTATCACACATCAAAGAATTTAACCAAGGTTCCCTAACCTTACGTTTCCGTTCTGAATCACTATCCAGTGATCTTACTTCACTGTTTTCAATATCAAACGCAAATTTGGAAAACAACTATTTCGCGCTTTACTATCAAAACAGTACCGGTAAGCTTGGCATTGAATTCAGAGATGAAACTGGAAAACATATTATTAATACTTCGGGCACAAGTACCCAACTTGCCAACGCAAACTGGCACACCGTTACCGTCCTTAATCATGGTAATCGTGTAGAAATTTATGCAGATGGACTCTTACTTGCATCCCAAGATGATATTGATTTCACGAAAATCCAATCCATACCTTGGAATCGTATGAAACTGGGTGGCGTTGCCCGCTTAAAAGGTGAAAACTTATGGCCTTTTAGTGGAAAGATTGCTTCATTAAACCTAACCCACGACATCCTCGATGTTGATACCATTAAAACATTACATTCCGATACCGCTTCAACCGTTGATCCATCAACTTCAGAAGCAATTGAGCTCTATGCACCGGGACAAGATGGCAGTAAAAACTACCGCATTCCAAGTCTTCTCACAACTCAAGATGGGACTGTCTTAGCTGCGATTGATAAACGTATTACCCATCAAGCAGACTGGGGAAATATCGATATCGCAATCCGTAGAAGTCAAGACAGTGGTAAAACATGGTCTGATACCCAAGTGATTATTGATTTAAAATCAGATCCAAATGTTTCCCAGGAAAATGTGAATACAAACTATCAAAGTTCCGCATTCCTTATTGATGCGGCAATGGCACAAGATAAACGGAATGGCCGTATTTATCTTTTAGTTGATATGTTCCCAGAATCACGTGGATTCTTTAGTGTTCAAAATGAAGACCAGGACTTTGGTCAACCTTATGTAACCAAAGAAGACGGCACGCATATTGTTCTAAAAGGTACTGATGGCAAGAAATACTACGCAAAAGCTGATGGGACCGTATTTGATTTAAATACGGATATCATCACGAATTATCGCGTTGTCTTAGAATCTGAGAAAGGCATGCCTTTCAATGATCTTGGAGATATTTATGAGGGCGATACATATGTTGGAAATATCTACCTTAAGAAAAGTCCCCTACGCATCCGTCAAACGGCTTATCTATGGTTAACCCATTCGGATGATGACGGTCAAACCTGGTCATCGCCTCATGATATTACACCACAAGTCAAAGCAGATTGGATGCAGTTCATAGGAACGGGTCCTGGCGTTGGCATTCAACTTGAAAACGGCGAACTCGCTTTCCCGATTTACCATACAAACCGTCATGGCGGTAATTCTCAATCCACATCCATGATCAAAAGTGCCGATGGTATTACGTGGCATAAAACGGAATCCCTCAACGATAACCGTAACTTTAACGGTCAAGTTTTAAATTCCGAAACCTTAAATAATGGGGGTGCCCTGGTCACCGAATCCCAAGTGGTCCAACTTAATAACGGTACCCTGAAACAATTTGCGCGAAATGTTTCCGGAAAAGTTCTGGTAGGTACATCTTATGATAATGGAGAAACCTGGGAGAATGATCTTGAAACGCTTCCCATTACCGATGTTTACTCACAAATGTCGGCCTTACATTATAACCATGAAGGTAACGAGTATATCTTACTTGCAAATCCAAATGGTCCTAAACGAACCAATGGGGCAGTAAAGCTGCTTCAAGTTTTAGAAGGTGAACGACTCGTTCTGCTCTCCAATACGCATATGCAAAGTGGAAATTATGAGTACAATGTGGTTCAACCACTTCCTGATGGACATTTTGGTTTAATGTACGAACATAAAAAACCTGAAAACGGGGATAATATGTCGATGATGTTTAAACGTTTCTCGTTTGAAGATTTAGGTGTTAAAGATACCTCAAGTTTAAATCTTGATATTCAGGATACCTTCCTTGAAATAAAATCGGATAAGGCTTTAATTCCTAGCTCAAACTTAACGTTAACGTATAATACACATCAAACATCAACACCAAAACGTGTTGATGCGAACACAATACGCTTTAACTTAACAGAACCCATCACCATTATCAATGGCTTTACTGAAGGCTATCTTGAAACACTTGATGGGAAAGCACTCAATATTGCGAATAAACACGGTCTTGATGCAGCACTCGAAACACTTAAAGCCCTTGATTTTGAAAACCTAGCACCAAGTGTAAAAGATGCAGCGGATCAACTGATTACCAAAGCAGAACTCTTAAGTGATAATCCCTTTACCATTGGTGATTTCATCCAACAAATCCATGCAATGATTGATGCGATTGATCCAACCTACATTCCAAACTCAATGTTTGATGTAACGGCATCAAGTCAAGAAGATGAAAAAGGGAACACACTCGTTGAAGGTCCTATCGGCTTAGCCTTTGATGGCGATCCAAGTACCTTCTGGCACTCCAAATGGGGCGATAAGAACCCGCCATTTGATGTAACGATTTCATTCCATCATGAGATGGTTGTGAATGCCTTGACCTATCTACCACGTCAAGATGGAACGATCAACGGTGTCGTCACAGAATATCAAATCTTAGGTAAATTGGGTGATGCACCGCTTCAGGTTCTCACTGAAGGCACTCTCGATACAAATCTTTCAAAGAAAACCATTACGTTTGAGGATGCTCATGTGGATACACTAGTTTTTAAAGTCGTGAAAGGTCTTGAAAACTATGGAAATGCTGCGGAAATTACCCTGCATGGAAAAACATATCGTGCACCTCTCGATTATTCAAGCTTAAATCACGTTCTTGAAACACTTGAAAGCTACGATCAAAGCCTTTATACCGAAGCAAGTTTTAAACCATTACTTGAATTAAAAGAAAAAGCCTATGAGCTTCTTGATAACTCAGAAACAACACAGGAAATAATTGATGAAATGGTTCAAAACCTCAATGAATTGATCAACAATCTCGAGTTAAGTAACTACACTTTAGATTCATTACGTTTAAAAATTCAAGAGGTTGAGGATTACATGAATACCCTTGATCTGTCTCTTTATACAGAGACAAGTGTGAAGACTGTATATGATGCGTTGGAGTCTGCGAAAGCACTGCTTCAAACACCGCGCTTCAGTTTTAGAAGTCTCTTCAAAGCTTCTACACCAAATGAAGCGCAGATTAAAGAAGCCATTGAAGCCTTAGACTCAGCCGTTAGAGGTTTAAGCAAACGTGAGGTTGAAACAGAGGAACCATCAAACCCTGATGAAAGCATCACACCTCCGATTGTAGATCCAAAACCGGATACGGATTCTCAAGAACCCGAAACTCCCGATAGCACAACTGAAGGTGATGTTCAAACAACACCGACAGACAAAACCGATGCAACACTTCCTAAAACAGGAAAAGCTGTTTCTGGATTTGTCGGACTTGGAATGCTTGTATCCCTTTGCGGATTTGTGATTTTTAAACGCAAACAATAATTTTTTATCGCTAACGTATCTTTTTTAGAAAAAAACTGTAGCTGCCTCCTTTAAGGTGCAGCTACAGTTTTTATTTTTTTATAAGAGGCGTTCGTATTCCGTTTTATTGGCACGGTTTACTTTACGAGGTCTCCCCTTAATGGGCATTGTTTTAAGTGCTTTTAAAACAAGGTCTCCTTTACCATTAAGAATCTCCACAAAGGTTGAAACATCGACAATACTGATAACCCCAATGTCTTCTGCATTCATGCCTTCAATGGAACACAATGCACCCACAATATCGACCGGTCTCATTTTTGTTTTCTTACCTGCGTTAATATGAATTTTGGTGATTTCTTGTTTAAAGTCATGCGCTTTATCTTTTTTGACTTTAGGTTTGCGATCACGTTTGGCTTCAAATGCATCACGCCGTGCATCCACAAGGCTTTGACTTGGTTTCACAACTTTTTGAAGTTCATGATCCGTTTCATTAATAATTAAATTCATAAATTTCATTTCGTAGGGACTAGCGAAGGTTACGGCTTTACCATATTTATCCACACGTGCGGTACGGCCCACGCGGTGTGTATAGCTTTCCGTATTTTCAGGAACATCGAAGTTCACCACGAGTGAAACATCATCAATATCCAATCCACGTGCTGCCACATCCGTAGCCACAAGATAACGGAAAAGACCATGTTTAAAGTCCGCTAGGACTTTGGTTCGAAAACGCTGTTCCATCCCACCATGAAGGGTATCTACCTTGCACCCTAAGTCTTCCATAAAATCAGTCACGGATTCTACTTGTTCTTTGGTATTGCAGAAGATGATTGAACTATCTGGATTTTCCGTTATGAGTACGGATTCAAGTAACGCCATTTTATCGGGATAATCGACAATATAGTAACGTTCATCAATACGGTCTTCAACACGACTTTCTGTTTCGATATCAATCCACTGCGGATTTTTTATGTAAAGCGTACAGAGATCTTTAACGCGTTCTGGCATGGTTGCGGAAAAGAGTAATTTTTGACTCTTTTTGGGAATACGGTTAATAATACTTGTAATTTGATCAATAAAGCCCATATTAAACATTTCGTCAGCTTCATCAATAACTAATGTTTCAATATGCGAAAGATCCACGGTTTCTCTGGCCATATGGTCTAATAAACGACCAGGCGTTGCGACAAGGATGTGGGTCATTTCTTTTAAACGCTGTGCCTGTTTCTCAAATGAACTGCGCCCAAATAACGCTTCAACCTTTAAGCGTTTAAAACGACCAAGATTAAATAAATCTTCTTGGATTTGGATGACAAGTTCACGCGTCGGTGCTAACACTAAAACTTGGGGCTTACGTTTTGCCCAATCAACCTGATGACAAATAGGAATCCCAAATGAAGCGGTTTTTCCACTACCTGTTTGTGATTGCACAACAATATTTTTCCCACTTAATACAGCAGGAATCACTTCTTGTTGAACATCAGTTGGGGCATCATAGCCCAAATACTGAATTGACTTTAGAATTGAGTCATCAATTCCATAATTTTTAAATGTATGTTTCACGATATCATCTCTTTTCTATGCATGGTTATTCTAAACCGAATTCACCATACCGATTGGACATGTGTGAAAGTGCTTTTTCATTATACACTATCTCAGTACAAAGTGGTTAATGAGCATCCAAAAACACACACATCTTTTAGATTATATATTTTTTATAACGATTTTGATCTGATTCACGAATGACAGCTCGAAATTCTGCCCCTTTTTCCGTATAATTTAAACCAATGATTTCATAGTTGGAGGCAATCGCATCTAAGATTCCAAGATCCGCAAACGGGATTTCAAAACTTACTTTCTTAAAACTTGATTCCAGTTCAACTTCAATCGCATCAACCAGTCGATCTATGTCTTCCATGTCGAGGGCACTGATGTACATACGATTTCCAAATTCACTTTGATAGTAGACAATATCTTGATCCATTGCCTGGTCCATCTTGTTAAAGACGGTAATGATTTTACGATCCAGCACATCCAAATCGCGAAGCATTTTATACGTTGTATCCATTTGAATGTTTAAGTCAGGATTGGACGCATCCACCACATGAATAATTAGATCTGAATACTTAATTTCTTCAAGAGTCCCTTTAAATGCTTCTACAAGTGTATGGGGTAATTTTGATACAAACCCTACGGTATCCGTAAGAATGACATTCAGTCCATTATTAAGACGGGCTTTACGCAAGGAGGGCTCTAAGGTCGCAAAGAGCATATCCTTCACAAACACATGTTTATCGTTAGCTTGGGGATCACCATTGGTTAAAATTGCGTTCATTAAGGTTGATTTACCCGCATTGGTATATCCAACAAATGAGATAATTGGAAGATTTGAATTTAACCGTTTACTACGGGTAATTTCACGGTTTTCTTCAGATTTGGTTAAGGCATTTTGGACGTGAAGAATCTCCCGTTGGATGTGGCGTCGATCCAATTCAAGTTTTTGTTCACCGGGACCCCGTGTCCCAATGCCACCACCAGTACGAGATAAATAATCACTATACCCAATTAAGCGCGGTAAACGATATTTTAGTTGCGCAAGTTTTACTTGAAGTTTCCCTTCGGCCGTGGTTGCACGCAAAGCGAAAATATCAAGGATTAAATTGGTTCGATCAACAATCTTACAACCAATTAAACTTTCCAGATTTCGAATCTGTGATCCACTGAGTTCATCATTGAACACCACGGTATCGGCATCATAGGTTGCGACTGCACGCATCACTTCTTCAATTTTCCCAATTCCAATATAGGTCGCACTTTCAGGGCGATCTCGGTTTTGCGTAATCTGATAAACAACCGTTCCCTCAGCCGCTTCAACCAAATCCCCCAATTCAATCATGGATGAATCCAAGTCAAAATCTTTTTTCCCAAAATCCACGCCAACTAAAACGACGCGTTCTTTAATTGTTTTTGTATCTAACATGCATATCCTCAACCTTCTCTTATCAATATAACAAGTTTTATGAAAAAGATACACACTTATCCGTGTGTATCTTTTGGGTCTATTCTGATTTGGTATCGTTTAAGTGAGCTTTAATGATCCGTTTATAATTTATAAATGCATCCGTTAACAAAAAGTCTTCATTTCGAGGTTTGGGCGTATCAATGATTAATTCATACGTAATTTTCCCCGGTTTTCCACTTAAGACATAAATACGATCCGAAAGGAGTATCGCTTCATCAATGTCATGCGTTATAAAAAATGTGGACAGATTTAACTGACTCATGATATCCAAGTACCATGTTTGCATTTGATGTTTGGTAATTGTATCCAATGCGCTAAACGGTTCATCCAATAAAGCAACATCATCTGAGAATAAGAATGTTCTCAGAAATGCGACACGTTGTCGCATTCCACCCGATAATTGGGCAGGATACAGATGATCCGTTCCCTCTAAGCCAAAGGTCGCGAAATATTTTAGAGCCGCTTCACGGCTTTCTATTTTGCTCTTACCTTGAATCCGCAACGGCAATGCCGCATTATCAATGACCGTCTTATAAGGCAACAATAAATCCTTTTGAAGCATATACGAAACATGACCCGTCGTCCCTGTAATATCCTGTTTATGTAAAGATACGGAACCCTTATCAGGGTGAAGAAGTCCTGCAATCACATTAAATAATGTCGTCTTGCCAACACCACTTTCTCCCAAGATGCATACAACTTCACCTTGATTTAACGTCACCGAAACATCATCCAAGACACGCTTTGATCCATAAGCCATGGAAACATGTTCAAGCACTAAAACAGGTTTAGTTGAGATAGTCATTGGTAAATCCTACATTCTCAGCAATGGGCATATCAATTAATTGATTATCATAAAGCCATGCGTAGAATTGATTCCAACGCGCACCATCAAAGGTACCCCACTTCGTAACTTCAGCTTTATATTCTTTCGCAAGAAAATGTTGGCTTGCCTTAATCAAATCAAGATCAAGTTCCGGTACATGTTTCACAAGAATCTCCGCTGCTTCATCAGGATTTTCAATCGCAAACTCATACCCTTCTTCTAAGGCTTTTAAAACTTTCTTTGCTTCTTCCCCATTTTCTTCCAAATAAGCATTATTCGCAATCAAGACGGGACTGTAGAAATCAAGTTCTTGGCCATAATCCGCAAAGTTTAAAAAATGTGTATCCAAACCGGCTTGTTGGATGGCCATGCCATCCCATGCTTTAAAAATCCAGACTGCATCAATATCTGTTTGGAGTGCTGATACCACATCCGTAACGGTATTTGGAACCATTTTAATATCCTCATAATTCCCACCATCATCCGTTACAATTTTACGAATAATCGCTTGTTCGATCGGTGAATCCCATGTGGCATACGTATGTCCAGCCATTTTACGGGGTGCATCAATGCCTTTTTCTTTTAATGAAACAATACCTGACGTATTGTGTTGAATTAAAGCTGCTACCGCAGTAATTGGGAGTGGATGTTCACTTGCCAGTGCCGGTGCCATGGTATCTTGGAAACTAATACCAAATTCTGCACCCCCTGCTCCAATTAACGATGTTGTAGATCCTTCAGGCGGTTGTACAATCTCCACCTCAAGACCTTGCGCTTTAAAGAATCCCTTTTCCTGAGCTACATAGAGCCCAGTATGATTCGTATTTGGGGTCCAATCCAATACAATCCGAACCGGCTTGGACGACTTAGCGCCACATCCCGTTAAAAGTAACCCCAAAACCAATATCCCCATTAATTTCTTTTTCATGAATTATTTGCTCCATCTCTTTGTAAGGTTTCCGCATCAAGCCATGGCTGAGCTCGTTTTTGTAACCACGAAACAAGTCCCATTAATACCAAGCTTAAGAAAGATATAAAGAAAATTACGGCAAACATCTTATCAAACGAATACGATTTCCGTACACGCGTCATATAAACGCCCAATCCACTATATCCCCCCAACCATTCCGCAATGACCGCACCGATTAAAGAATACGATACTGAAATTTTTAAACTGGAAAAGAAATAAGGTAAGGCATGTGGAAATTTTATATGACGAAAAGTTTGAAAGGTATTTGCTCCCATTGATTTCATTAAGTTTAAAGCATCCTTATCACAGGACTGAAATCCATTCATACATCCCATTGTAATGGGGAAAAACGACGTTAAAATGATTAACGTAATTTTTGGAAGTAATCCATAACCCATCCAAAGTACTAAAAGGGGCGCTAATGCAACCGTGGGAATTGTCTGTGTCAAGATAATCAACGGATAAAACATTTTATGAAACCATGAAACATGATCCATAATGACCGCAAAGATAAATCCTAACAAAATCCCAAATGTTAATCCTAAAAAAGCTTCTAAGAGCGTTGTTTTCGCATGATACATAAGTAAACTAAAATCATTATTAAATGCTTTCACGACATCACTGGGAGCGGGTAACATAAACCGTGGAATCACTCCAAGTGATGAAAGACCTTGCCATAATACCAACAATCCAACAATTGCGGATACGGACAATAATCTATTTTTGATGTTTTGTGATTTTTTCATCAATGGTGAGAATGTGCGCTGTTGGCGCATAAGCAATCTTTACATATGCTGATACTTTATCGGCACCTGCCTTAACCGCAATGAGTTGACAGTTCTTAACAATTTCCATCAATTCATCATAATCCCCTTCTATCGATGTTTCAAACGGTCCGACAACATAGTTTAGACCCGTTTGCGCAATATATGCGATCACCTCATCCACAATACGAATTGTTTCTTCATTTGATGTTGTATTCGGTAAAATTTGAATTGCGACACTTGCGTTCATATGAACCTCCTTATAATATAAAAAACCTCTTCTCGTACGAAAAGAGGTATACACGTTTACTCAAAAAAAAGTATGCGATTAATACATCCCTCCGCCAGTATTAGCTGGATCAGGTACAAAGCTTAAAGCTTAGAGTTTAAAACGTAACCGTTTATTCTCAGCCCGAAATACGAGCACCCCTTGTACGAATTCAATTTTCTTAGTCTCTATCAGAAACTAACCCCATTATACTAAACCCACACTAATATGCAATCAAAAGACAAAAAAAATATAACCTGGCACTGGTTATATTTTCACAAGCAATTACGATTATGTATAAAGCACTCAGATGTGGTTTGCATCACGAGCAAGAAACAGTAACACTGGAGATATGAATGCAAGAACGCTTGTTAACCCGAATAACAGCGAATCATAGGGTGTTAATGTTATCGCTTTATAAACATTGTTGTAATATAAGAAAGCTGTAAACACATTTAATACAGCGTTAAGATAGAGCAATCTCTCATCACTCACTTCATGCTTTAAATTAAATATTTGTGTTGTCGCAAATACAAGAATCACCAAAAACGTTACGATACCCGTTACGGTCAAAAGTAAGTCTGGATGAATCACGGTTCGTGTAAGAACAATGAGCGTAAATGCAATAAACACGGCATAATAGTTTTTCATAAAATCCCCCTAACTATATGCATGTTTAGCTCTCTACACAGATTATACACAAACTACACAAATATAGCAAGCGCTTACATTAAAGAAGTGAATGCAAATACTAAAAGCGAGAACGTAAAAGGACTGTCACACACTCTAACAGTCCTAATTCAAACTCTAAAGCCGCTTATTGGGCCTCACACTTAAAATTATTTGCTTGCAATTCATTTAATACTTTTTCAACGGTAGCACCATCTTGATAAGGTGACATCAACAACATTGCATCCCGATCAAGACTCCCATCACGAAGCACCATATTGGTATAACCGTAATTATCTGCAAAATGCGCAACATCATTGCCGCGGATGCGATCAAAGCTATAAATAAACATCAAACTTCCTTTTGAATACCCATGTTTATTAAAGTAATCGACCGCATTCACATTATTTTGAGTATCGGCTGCATAACATGCATACTCTAATTTAAAATTAGTATACGTATCCGGATGTTTCGCATAATCTGCTTTGATTTTGCTTAATGCAAGATTTTGTAACTCTTTATATTCCTTCACATCATCCATGCTTGCATAAACATCACTCAGGCCTTCAACTTTAACGGTTGTTTGTTCCTCAGAAATTTTAACTTTATGTTGATTCATGGCAGCCATTGCTTCTTTATTAAAGGTTGCCTTGACGGTGATTTCCTCACCATTCACAAGATTTTTATCTTTAGAGAACGTTAAGGTTGTCCCTTCCACAATCGTTTGGAGATATGCCTCTTCAACATCTAAATTCGTATCATAGGCAGCAGTCCCACTTCCGTCCATACCTTCAAATTTAAATGTGAATTGTTCGAAAAGATTAAATTGCTCGGAATCATATAAACCTTTAACCACGACCTCTTTCTCCAAATGATCAAGACGGTACTTATGGGTTTTGAGAAGCTTATCTGTCAATTCTGACTTCTCAACCGCTAATTTAATCCGGTTTCCATTCGATAGCCCTTCTTGAGGACTCAAGTTATACGTTAAGCTCTCATAGATTTCTTTTTGATCAGGATTGTTGATGGCATCCAAATCCACTTCAAATGTAGCCGTTCCTTTTGTATCAACACCCTCAAATTCAACACTTACATATTTAAATGCGTCCAAAGGTTGTCCACTAAACTTCAGTTTCCAGACCGCAAACCCACCACCGCATGCGACAATTAAAACTAATAAGGCGATTAACGCATTGCGTTTATGCTTTGATTTTTTATGTTTTGTCTTGATGTGCTTATCAGAACGTTTTGGTTTTGACGTTTTGACCACAGTTTCTTCAACTGATTTTGGGGATGTTTCCACAACATAAACAGTTTCGATAACGTCATCCGGTTTTGATTCCACCTCATCGAGTATGTCATCAAGATCGTCGATGATTTCGTCTTCTTCATGGTTCGTTTCGATTTCTTCCAATTCTTCGAGTCGTTTTGCCTCTGCATCAAGCTCTGCGGCTTTCGCATCAACTTCATCAAGAATGTCATCCAATTCATCTTTTTCTTCCATCTGTATGCCTCCTACGCTTGTACTTTCACAAGAACTAATTCATCTTGTTTCACAAAGACCACGATAAATGCAATCACTGTCAGAAGACAAATGACCGCGGTAATTTTTCCTAAGACTAGTGAAAACATAAGTTTTAAAACTAAATTAAATGAGCTCGCACTCATCAAGACAAAAATACCCATAAGCGCATTCATTAAACCCAGACCACTCATCCATAAAACCAATTTACGGCTGAGGTAATACTTAGCATGTGCGTTTTCATTGCGCTCGATCATACGAATCACAAGCATCGATACAAAAAGTAAAATGCTGAGGATAATCCAAATCAAAGGACTCCCTTGATCAAACATACTCGTCATCTTCCCAAAACTACGATTACTCATCATCACCACACCCAAACTTACGACAGAAAGGGCTGTAAGTAAGGTCGCAAAAAATTGGGTACTGAATCCTGCTGTTGATGTCTCAAGAGGTTGTTCCAGTTCTTCAACTTGGGGCATTTCATCCACACCATCATTTTCGGGTTGGTTTTCATAAAGTGCTGCATAATGGTTTGCTACTGAAGCAACAACCTTCGCATATTTTTGGGGTGAAACCTTTGGTTTAATGTCACGTCGTAACTGATCCAACGCTTCATCCAACGATTCCACATGTTCGAGTTTTAACCGTTCTAATTGTTTTGAATTAAGCATGATAGGTTACCTCGCGTTCCATCACAATTCGTGAATTTTGTTTATAAGCATGAATGAGACCCAAGACTAAACCTAATACCGCGATTACACCCCATGCAATAATACGGTATACCGATTGTGTTGGTTCAGCGATTTCAAAAATCTTTGTAATTTTATTGACATTAACTAAAGTTAAAAAGTAAAACAGCGTCCCAACCAAACTGTAAATACGATTTAGATCCCCACGCTTTTCTTTAAAAGCGATAGAATCCCAAACCATCAACAAACCCACACAAATTGAGGCAACCATCAAAAGCGAAACCATGACTTTCGTCTTCATCACATTGCCGGAAAAGCGTTCAATATGGGTCATGGCATCAAAGATATTTCCAAATGTCATTTGCGCTAATACCAATAAGAGCACTGCTCCACCTAAAAGCACTGCTGGTCCCCATTTATAAATTATAGTTCCAAAATTTCCCTTTGTTTTAAGTCGATATTCTTCAATCATTGTTTGCATACAATACCTCCTTGTCGGTCTTTACTCTTCTATCTTAGCACAAAGCATACCCAGGCTAGATTATTGACTTGGGTTTTCATGGATAATTCATAAGAAAAAAGGTGCATCGCACCTTTAAATTTTGTCATTTCGATTTGAAATATATTGAATGATATAAACAAGTGCCACAATCACCCCAATACCACCGAGGCCTCCTAAAAACCATCGATACGATTGTACACTTGGTTCATTAAACGCTAAATAGAGTAATAAAATCGCTAAAACACCATACAACGCACTATTAAGAAGCATATTGGATGAAGCAACCGTTTTGTGTTTAACTTGTGCCAATGCGACCCGTTGACATTTTTTTAGAAAATCAAAACGATAACGAAGTTCCGCAATAATAGCAAAGCCGCCTGCCAATAAAAGGCTGAGGTATGGTGGAACGTTAAAACTGAGAAGAAAAATCCCCATCATAATCGCAATGACATAGCGATTGCGATAAAAAACAACCTGTTTTTCTTGATTTTTATTCACTCGGTACACATCACGTGTTAGAAAATCAGTAAATGTATTTTTTTGGTTTTCGCTCATAATTGACTCCTTTTCTTTATTGTACTGTAAACAATTTCGAATTCACTTGTCTTTTTTAACGAGGTTTTTGTATCTTTAACCAATTTGGTTGAGGTCCCCTCACCGCTTACCTATAATGACAGTGAACAATGAAAGATAGGAGACATACACACTATGTTTAACAACAACGAACAAACTTGGAAGGATCTCAAAGCGTTTGATACTGCAAAT
Source organism: Erysipelothrix sp. strain 2 (EsS2-7-Brazil) (assembly GCF_016617655.1). NCBI lineage: Bacteria > Bacillati > Bacillota > Erysipelotrichia > Erysipelotrichales > Erysipelotrichaceae > Erysipelothrix > Erysipelothrix sp. strain 2 (EsS2-7-Brazil). Next base: position 32,288 of record NZ_SCFT01000003.1, on the reverse strand, counting down.
GAAATCCACCAACAACCGCAAACGTGGGATAAAACATACCACATTATTCTAGAACGTCGTCAAGAAATCCAAAATTTTATTAATCAAGTGATTAATGAAAAAGAATACGATGTAATCTTCACTGGAGCAGGTACCAGTGAATTTGTAGGAAATGCACTCGCACCTGTACTCGTTAAAGAGTTTAATTCAAACTTTAAATCCATCGCAACAACGGATATCGTAGCAACACCAGCGCTCTTTATTGATCCTGTGAAACCTACATTACTTGTATCCTTTGGTCGTTCCGGTAACTCACCTGAATCCATTGCAGCGGTAGATGTTGTGAATGAAATCAATAAAAATGCGAAACACTTAGTGATTACCTGTAATCATGAAGGAAAGCTTGCACTACGTGATGATGAAAACATCTTCTCAATCAAATTACCAAAAGAAACAAATGACCTCTCATTCGCAATGACAAGCAGTTTCTCAAACATGTTCCTTGCTGCGTTCTTGGCTTTCAACACTGACAACCTTGAAGCACTCTACCCTTCAATTAAAGACATTATCCGTGTGGGTTATGCATTTAATGAAGAAGGCTATAAAGTCGCAATGGAACTTGTAGAAAACTTTAAATTTGATCGTATTGTTTATCTTGGCGATGCAGATCAAAACGGTTTTGCTCAAGAATCCGCATTAAAAATGCTTGAACTGACTGCAGGTGAAGTTGTGACAATGCATAACTCACCACTTGGTTTCCGTCATGGACCTAAATCAATTGTAAATGGTACAACCCTGACGGTAGTCTACATGAAAGAAGATCCTTACACACGTCAATATCAAGTTGATATTATTAAGGAAATGAGTCCTCAACGTAATGGAAACCAAATCATGGTTGTAGATACAATGAACGACGATACAATTCGTGAACTCGTTGATGTTTATGTTTCAATTAACTATAATGAAGATACAAACAAAGATTTAGTTGGACTTAATATGGTGATGTATGCACAAGTACTTTCACTTTACAAATCGCTTGATTTAGATAAGTCACCGGATAATCCATGGCCATCAGGACTTGTAAACCGTGTCGTACAAGGTGTTATTATTTATCCATATTCCTACGAGGAGGAAAAATAGATGATTGGTATTGTCGTAACAGGACACGGACGTTTTGCGGAAGGTTTAACGTCTGCTGTAGAATTAATCGCTGGGAAACAACCCTCATATGAATCCGTACTCTTTTTAGAAGAAAAAGGACCTGAGGCGTTGTCTGAAGACTTAAAAGTTGCAATCAACAACGTTAACACTGGAGATGGTGTTCTTGTCTTTACAGACTTAAAAGGTGGAACACCGTTTAAAGAAGCCGTCATGATTGCGACACAACAAGAAAACGTGGAAGTTCTCACAGGAACCAATTTATCCATGTTACTTGAAGCCAGTCTTATGAGACTTGGTGAACCATTACTCCATGATTTCGCTTTATCATTAAGCGAGACCGGAGCATCGCAAGTCGATCTCTTTGACATCGCAGACTTACAACGCGATGATGATCTTGAAGATGGCGATGGCATCTAATCATTAAATCGAATTTGATAATCTTTCAAAGCTTATCAAATCAAATAAAAATACCAGCTAATCATCGCTGGTATTTTTATTGTATAAGGACTGCGCATACTCGGTGGGAGACAAGCCGAATTGTTTTTTAAACTTACGCGAGAAATAGTGAATTGAACTAAAACCTAAACGCATCGCTACCTCAGTAATGGGTAAGTTTTCTTCTAAAATCATGACTTGTGCTCGCATCATCTTAATGTCATTTATATACTGCTTTGGAGGCATATCCATGTTTTTCTTAAACAAAACCTGTAAACTTGAACGACTGATCGCAAAATGATCGCATAAATCCTCGACTGATATGGGTTCACAAATATTATTTAAGATATACTTGTTGATCTCATTAACCAACTCATTTTCAAAATTCGCTTGAATGGGATTGGAGTTCAAATGCTGTGTATGATTGGGACTGTCATACTGGATGACTAAGATAATCAATTCTTGGAGGTATGAAATCATTAAATCTCGTGAATACGGCACATTATATGTTTCTAAAATCGTTGAATGTTTAATAAAACTATTAAACAAATTATACATTTCTTGCGTACACGTAAAGACCTTATTCTTAATGTGATCAATATCATGCACATTGATATTCATGTCAAACATGATTGTTAAGTAAGAACATGATTTATCGCCCGCAATGCGCTGTTTATGAAATTGATTTGGGAAGTATAACATCATGCTTTGACTTTCAAGCGTGAATTCTTTGCCATCAATTTCCGTCACCAACTCTCCCGTATCCACATACGTAATTTCCCAATAGAAATGGGATTCTCCCGAAAAATGATAGTTTTTTCCCTTTACACTGTAATAATAGGAAAAAATATCTGTTACATAAAATTTAGGACGAATGGGTAGGTAACCAACTTCTTGTTCATTCTCGTAATGATGTACCGCGTAAACACCGTCCGATTGAATGGATTCTTCAATCACAGCACTTTGGGTAAGCGGAATTACGGTATAAGGAATATCTGGGTTTAATCGTGCAATCCGATGGATTACAAACTGTTCCGGATCGCCAGAAGGATCTAAAATCACAATCAATGCAATCCCTTCTAGAACTTCAAGGGTCACGGGTGCTGATACCGATTTTAAATATTTAGGAACCTTTCCTTCTACAAAGAATCGATGAACTTTATAGTTTGAAGGGTGATCTTGTACTTGTCCATACTTCAAGAATTGTGGGCTTGTCGTTTTTAAATACATAGTTTCTCCTTTTTTATTACGAATATTCTAATTTAATCATAAGATATTCTTGTTCTTATTGTGTGATAAGCAAACGAGTAAACACAAAAGTGCAAAACAAGTATAAAATTGTGCAAATATTATTTGTGAATGATAGGGTACACTTATAATATAAGAGCGCTTACATCTCTTATGGCAGAAGGAGGAGAGTTTAGATGCCTAATATTGTATTAACACGAATTGACAATCGATTAATTCATGGTCAAGTCGCAACACAATGGTGTTCCGCAATCGGAGCCAACTTAATTCTTGTTGCAAATGACGAAGTAGCATCAAATAAAATGCGTCAAGGTTTAATGGATATGGCTGCACCAAGTTATGCAACCACACGCTATTGGACTTTGCAAAAGACAATCGAAACAATTCATAAGGCTTCAGACAAACAAAAGATTTTTATTGTTTGCGAAAGCCCTGCTGACGTATTAACACTTGTGGAGGGTGGTGTTCCCATTACGAAAGTCAATATTGGAAACATGCATATGTCAGAAGGAAAACGTCAAGTAGCACAAGTTGTTGCTGTTGATGATCATGATGTGGAAGCATTTAGACGATTGAAAGAACTGGGTGTTGAACTTGAAATACGAAAAGTTCCAACCGAAAGTGCTGAAAACATCGATAAATTATTTCAATAATATATAGGAGGAAAGAATTATGAATAGTTTTTCAATTATTCAATACTTGCTCGTATTCATCGTTACATTTATTGTTGCGATTGATCAATTCAGTTTCCTTGAATCGCTATACCAACCAATCGTTGTTGGTCCCGTTGTCGGAGCGATTTTGGGTGATATGAAAACCGGGCTTGTTGTTGGGGGAACATATCAATTAATTCAAATTGGTAGTATGCCTGTTGGGGGAGCACAACCACCAAATGCAGTTATTGGTGGAATCATGGCAACAATCTTTGCAGTTTCCATGCCAAGTGTTGATCCAAGTGCCGCTGTGGGGATGGCGGTTCCATTTGCACTCTTAGGTCAATATGCTGTAACAACAGCCTTTACCTTAATGTCACCTTTAATGAAGAAAGCGGATGAGGCAGCAAAAGCTGCGAATCCAAAAGCCATTGAACAAATCAACTATATCGGAATGGGTTTAATCGGGCTTCTCTTTGCAGTAATCATTATGGTAGGTATGAAACTTGGTGTTTCCTTTAGTGGAGCAATCGTTGATTGGTCATCCAATAACAGTTGGTTTATGGCTGGTCTTGCAGCGGGTGGTAAAATGATGCGTTATGTCGGATTCGCAATTCTTATGAAGATTATGCTTTCCGGAGAACTCTGGGGATTCTTCTTCCTTGGATTTGCATTCGCTACGATTATCAGTAAAGTTCCAGGACTTGGTGGTTCCGCATTGCTTATTATCGCAATGATTGGTACCGCAATCGCAATCTACGATTTCCAAACAAATACAAAACTACGTGACTTAACAGCAGGTGGAGGTGATGAAGATGGAATCTAATACATATAAAGATCTTAATCCAGCGCAACAACTGGATAAGAAAACATTAAATAAAATGGTTTGGCGTTCACTCTTCTTACAATCATCGTTCAACTATGAACGTATGCAAGCAGGTGGATGGCTCTACGGTATTTTACCTGGACTTGAGAAAATTCATACAGACAAAGATGATCTCTCAGCATCCATGGAACATAACTTAGAGTTCTTTAATACGCACCCATTCCTTGTTACGTTTGTAATGGGTATTGTGCTTTCACTTGAACAACAAAAAGCTGATATTCCAACCATTCGTGCCGTACGTGTTGCGGCTATGGGACCACTTGGTGGTATTGGGGATGCGCTCTTCTGGTTAACATTAGTACCAATTACGGCGGGACTTACTGCTAACATGGCAATTAATGGAAGTTTAATGGGACCAATCTTATTCCTCTTAATCTTCAATATTGCGCAATTTGCAGTTCGTTACTTCTTAATGCATAAATCGTATGAGCTTGGTACAAACGCTGTATCACTCTTTACAGAAAATGCGAAAGAGTTTACACGTGCCGCAAGCATTCTCGGTGTATTTATTGTTGGGGCACTTGTATCAAACTATGGTGCTACATCCCTACGTATTTCAATTGATCAAGGTGGTGGGGCCTTTATTAACTTCCAAGAAGTCTTGGATGGTATCTTACCTCAATTGATTCCGTTAATTATTACACTTATGCTCTTTGTACTTGTTAAGAAACACAACTGGACCCCTACAAAATGTATTGGATTATTACTTGTAATGGGTCTTGTAGGTACTGCATTTGGTATTTGGGCTGAAGACTCGGGTGCACTTGATGCAAACGGTAATCCAATCCAAGGTGGTTATACACCAATTGTGGAATGGTATAAATTACCGACACCGAAAGAAGCAAAATAATCAGAAAATCAGGGATGCTCGCATCCCTTTTTTATTTGTCCAGATAATGTAGTTTGTGTAGTTTATGTAGGTTTTATAACATCTATGGTGTTTTTTATGACAGATAACCCATTCCAAACGGACTTGGATTATACAATGGTTCTATCAAAGAATGGAGAACCAGTTATGAAAAAAACCTTACAAAAACTAAGTCTTGGACTTATCACCGCAGTTTTAGTATCGACAACATTTACCGCAGTATCTGCGCAAGAACCAACCATCGTCGAAGATGTCATCATCGACCAAAAATTTGCGCATGCATCCGGACGTGTTGATTCCGACTTTTTCTATTATGAAGTTGTAATCAACAATAACGGGAAAAATACCGAACGCTTTGATGGTTACGACTTTAATGCCAACTTCAGCCTTAAAACCGCTCCTGAGGGACGACGTTTAAAATATGTCACCAATGCAATCGATCATGTCTATTACAAGAAAGATTGGTATGGCGGGGACCGCAAAGCCGCTACTGCGATGGTATGGGATAATGAAGAAGGACAATGGAAAGTACCAAACCCTTGGGTTGATATTGATGGGAATCCATTGGCAACAGTAACACCGGGGAATCCAAATGGCATTCGACTTCGCATGTTTGATACCGGTAAAGGTGCCTTGGCTCTACGTCCGAAATCTGAAACACCCCTCCCTGAAACGGGTCTGTCTGGTCCGTACCAATCCCTTTTGAATGGTGGTTGGAATTTAAAAGAAATCTCATTTAACAGCAAAGACAACAACGTGCTTGCATTTGATTTATTTGATGGCGAAACAAATATCGTAAATAATGGAAAAATCTTTGAAATCAGCCAAGAAAAAGATGAATCATTATGGCCTCATGCCCATGGTGCTTGGCATTCATTTAGCTTCGGTAATTATGTTTACTATGAAGTGGAAAATGATGCAAAGATTTCATATGAGCCTTTAACCATTCAAGATTCTTATAATCTTGATGAATCACTAACACTCAGCACATCAGCATCCATCACCGCACCGGTAACGTTTAAATTAAACTATCAATGGCAAGTAAGTGCCGATAACGATGTCTTTACCGATCTTGAAAACGAAAACGAAGCAACACTTTCACTTCAAGCAACAAAAGACAACGATGGCGCATTCTACCGCCTTGTGATCGGTGTTGATCGTTCAAGCACCGAAGTTACAACAAATGCCGTACAACTCAATGTAAATAAAAACCTTCTCTCATTTAATACACAATTAAGTGATGTTGTAAATCCTGAGTCACAATACCGTTATGCTCAAGAGTCCGTAGGAACCTTACCAACCCTATCTCATGAAACGCATGAGTTTATTGGATGGACTTACGATCAAGAAGGATTACAACCTGTAACAGAAACCGACACGCTTGAAGGGGATACTGTTTTATATGCTTCTTGGAATCGAATCCATGCATTAGAGCTTGTGGTCGATTCAAGCATTGAATACAAACTGGGTACTGTATGTGAAGAAACAGACTTCCTGCGAGATATCAACGCTCATGTGCGTCGTGTGGATGCATCCCGTATGCTTCCACAAATTCAACTAACTTCAAATTTTGATACCGTTGTGAATTTAAACCAACTTGGCAATTATGAAGTTACAGTATCCGTTTCAGATCCCACAACTTATAGTGTTTCCGAACAGAAGGTTATGGTAGGAATTGTGGATGGCGATGTGGAAACACCAACGCCATCACTTCCAGAAACAGAAACACCCATTAAACCCAATCCTCGCCCGGAAACAAAACCCGAAGTAAAACCTAACTTACCACAAGGTCCAACACATATACAATCCGAAAACAACCTTGAAGAACGTGTTGAAAATGGAAATATCACAACATCAAAAAATACGGTCTTTGTAATTAATGATAACTCGGGACAGATTCATAGTAATGATGCGGTCGATATGGATTCACTTCCTAATACAGGAATGAATGCGAGTATCAAACCCTTTATCGGTCTTGGTATTGTCGTAGTTGGTATGTTCATGGCGACACGTCGCCGTAAAGACTAAAAAAACCCATTCCAATTGGAATGGGTTTTCTTTAACTAAGCTTCAAGCTCATCAACATGCGTTGCATATTGATAATCATCAAGGTAAAGCTTGATGTAATCTTTAATGAGGGCATCCGCATGATTCTCTACGATACCATCTTTAATACGACGGTATTGGTATGGCATGTATTGTGAGATCAATGTCATTGGAATTTCCACAGCATCTAAGTTTGCAACAAGTTTTGTAATCGCTGCTTGAACTGAAGGTACCGGCAAGTAGTAACGTGCACGATCACTGTAGCTGTATTTACGTTTAATAAAGAGTTCTGCTTCGGTTCCATGGTAATGTTTTTGCCAGTTACCCGGTTGGTCAAGCATTGCTGCTTCTAAAACATCCACAAAGTTTGATGGATCCGTACAGATTTGGCTTTCGATATGTGCAAGGGCAAAGAGTGCTTCACGGTATGCAAACGTTAATGCTGGCCCAACCTTCAAGATTGTGATACCATCTTCAACCATTTCACGTAGATGTGTCGGTGTTTGATAGTCTGTTGAATGACCTTCAAATACAAATGAATCAAATTCACGTTTTAACGTATCTGTGAGTTCTTTTGCATTTTCACGATTGTATTGGAATAAATCCGCATCACCAAACTCAACACCCGGTTGTACAACAATACCAATTACTGAATCAAATACTTTTTCCACATTGGCTGCTTTAAACGTTTCTTGGAATACACGGTATGTTTCTTTAAATGCTTCAGGAGATGTTACTGCTAAAGTATCTTCTTCCTCTTGAGCACCACCTGGAATTGGCACTTCACTACCAATAATAAATGCAGGGAATACTGCTTCGGGATCTTCTTTGAGTAAATCATCATAAGCTTCTAAACAAACTTTTGCCATCATTGCTGAACGACGTGCAATAGTTTCATTTGATAACACTTCTTCAGTGCTATCATCTGCAACACGCATTGATGTATCTAAGTGAATTTTTGTAAAGCCGGCACGAACATAAGCATAGACTAAGTCACATGCATTTTTCATTGCTTCATCTTCATTTAAATCCGTCCATGTTAAAGGACCTAAATGGTCACCACCAAGAATAATGCGTGATTTGTCATATCCAACTTTGTCGGATAATTCATAAACAAACGCTTTAAAATCAGCAGGTTGCATGCCTGTATAACCACCAAATTGATTTACTTGGTTTGCAGTTGCTTCGATTACTACTGAAGAATTGTGTTCCTTTGCGAACTCTAATGTTGCTTCAAGTACGGGTCCGCTTGCCGTACATGCAGAATAAACACCCACAGGACGTTTATTGTTTAATAAAAATAATGGATTTTTTTTCATCTATGTCACCTCTCGAGTATAGATTATCATGTTCAACGTAACAGTGATTTAGTTTAATAAACAATTCAGTTGTACTTTTCGATTTACGTTTGAAAAATGCAAACGAAACATTCGAAAGAAAAAAACGGCCGAAGCCGTTTTATTAATAAGTCTCTTTTATTTCTTTTGGTTTATCGATGAAATTTAAGAATAGGTTTAAGAGAATTCCGACAATCGCCGCTAAACTCATCCCTGTTAATGACGTTTGTGATGTAATTTGAACACTCGCACCACCTAGACCAATCACCAACATGGATGCAACGACAACCAAGTTTTTCATATCGGAGAGATCGGTACGATCTTTAATCAGCACCTTAATACCGTTTGATGCAATTAAGCCATAAAGCACAATCGTCATACCACCAATAACAGCCCAAGGAATGCTTGTGATAAAGGCTTGAACCCAACCTAAGAATCCAAGTAAGATTGCGAAGATTGCAGCCAATCCGGTTACATACACTGAACCAACACCGGTCATTGCAATAACGCCTGTATTTTCACCGTAAGTCGTGTTAGCCGGACCCCCAAGGGCAGCCGAGACAAATGTAGCCAATCCATCACCTAAAATAGTACGGTTTAATCCTGGACTATCAAGATAATCTTCACCCGTAATCTCACCGAGAACTACGTGATCTCCAATGTGTTCCGCAATCGTTACAAGCGCTAATGGTGCGAAAGCCGCAACGGCTGTGAAATCAAGTTTATATGTTCCAATAAATTGGAATTTTGGAATTTGGAAGAAACTGTATCCTTGGAACACGGTACCCAGATCCACCAGTCCTAAAGCAACTGATGTAAAGTATCCTACAAAAATAGCGACTAAGAATGGAACAACTTTAATAAAGCCCTTTCCTTTAATTGAGACGAGCACAACACTCATAAATGTTACAAATGCTACTAAAGGAACTTTCCAAGCAGCACCCTGTACACCAAGATATTTACCTTGTTCTAAGAGAACATCAATACCCATTAAACCTGCTTCTTTAACCGCTGTTGGTGCAAGGGATAATCCGATAATCACAATCATCGGCCCTACAACAACGGGTGGTAATAATTTCTTAATCCAACCACTACCCGTAAATGTAATGATGATGGAAACAACTAAGTAGATAAGACCTACAACCATAAGACCGGTATAAGCACTTGCTGCGCCTCCGGTTGAAGCGATTGCGGCAGCAACACTTCCAATATATGCAAAGGAGCTTCCTAAATAAATTGGAACCTTAGCACCTGTACATAGAATGTAAATCAAGGTACCGATACCACTTGCGACCAGTGCGACCCCTACATCCAATCCCGTTAAAAATGGAACGAGAATGGTTGCCCCAAACATCGCAAAAACATGTTGCAAGCTTAGAATAATCCACTTGCTTGTTGAGCTGGGTTTTTCTTGAACCCCGACTGTAAGATTATGACTCATGTGTAAAACCTCTTCTTTCTCCCGTATGGTCTTTTATACAAAAGGACACCCGAAGGTGTCCTTTAAGTTTAAATAAGGTAAAAAGCAGCTTTATGCATCATAATACAAAAGTTGACTGCGTACCTTGTTGTGCTCTCTGTCACAACTTAAAGGACTCATACTATCGAGATTATAGCATAGGTTTAAAGATAAATACAACCGTAATTTAAAGATCTTAATTGTTCTGGGTATCCTTATGCTTCGCGAAGATGAATAATTTGGCCAAACGCAAACGTTATCGTAACTACCATAATGACATTCATCACCACTAAAACAATATCAAAGATACTTGGGAGTGCTAAAGCAAGAATAAATAAGATGAAACACATGATAATAATGTAACTCATAAATCCGGTGTTTTTATTTAGGCGAATGTTATTGCGGTTAAATAAAAATACAAGCATGATTGATCCACAAAATGCTGATGATAAGAGCATATAAGGGACCTTGAAACTCGTATCAATCACACTTGGACCAAATACCGAGAAGACATAGGCAATCACCGTCATAGTAAAACATCCCAAAAAGGTACTTGAGTGGAACGTATCATCCAAACTCCGCAAAGCCCCTAACATCACAACAAACGCCAGTGTGGGTCGAAAGCAATGAAATACAATCCCCATTAGAATGATAAAACCAAACGTAAAAAGATTGGACATCACAACTTCTAAAGCAAAACGCATGCGATCACAATCATCTTCATCAATATACCCGTATTTATAGAAATTATGACTTAGTTTCAATGATATTTTTTTCATGTAACACCTCTATTTGTATTATATGAAAAAAAGATACTTGATAAATCGAAATGGTTTATATTGTATCTTTTTATGCATATTATGATGATTTGGAAAGGATTAGCGTTAATTTGAAATAATCATCTTCAATCTTGCTATCCATTTTCCCCATATATTTTTCGGTTGTTTCTTTCATGGCAACCATTCCAAAACCACGTTTATCCCCTAACCGTTTTGATGACAGATAAACGCCATCTTTTATACGTGGCATTTCATGAAATGTATTCAAGACTTGAATCTTACAGAACTGACTGTTTTCTTCAAGATATAGTTTGACGACCCGTCGTTCACACTTACCTGCAGCTTCTATCGCATTATCCAATGCATTCCCAAGCAACACCGTTAAGTCATAGGGTTCAATTTGAAATTCAGAAATACCAACCCGCGTAACAAAATGAATATGTGGGTTTTGCGTGATTTTAGAGTTTACGATTGCATTTATAACCGGATTGGGAGTGTTCACATACGTCTTTAAAGCTTCATGATGAATCAGCTCATGAATGTAATTCCGCGCTTCATCATCCTTTCCCGATTCAATCATATAGGAAAGTGAGGCCATGTGGTTTTTAAGATCATGTTTAAGTTTCATGACTTCCACATCGGATTCAACACGCTCCACTTCTCGTTTTTGATAGAGATTGAATGCATCGATCATCGTTTGATATGTCTCGTTTTTTACTTTCATTTCAAAATAGTTACTGATAATCATAAACATAATCGAGATTAAGATTGTTTGGATAATAATAAAATAGAAAATAAGATTTTTCGAAATAATGTAGTCCTGAGTTAACACAATATCAAAAAGGACGATAATTACGAGCAGGTTAACCACGAGGTAACCCAATGTATAGTTGGAAACAAAAATATCTTGAGTAAACTGCTTGGGGCCTAAAAATCGACGCAACAACTCAATGAGAATGATTGTAATGGTCTTAATACCAAACATCACAATCATTCTTAATTCGGTTGCCCCCATTAGCACATCAACATGAATATTGGTAATTTTAACGACTGCGGAAATTACCAGAATCGTGATAATACCTAAGAGAAGATAATAGACAATGGCGGACATTACTTTCGCAAACACACTACCATCAAACAATACAAACACATAGACAATTAGTAAAACACCCATAATAATCGAAACAAAAGAAGAAAACGCGGTCGAAACGGTGGCACTAAAAATCAAAAAGGATGTTAGGAAGGTAACACCCCAGAATTTAAATTTATGATTATCTTTAGTTGTAAGAAAGACTTGCGCAGCTCTAAAAAGCAACAATACATCTAAAAGACAAAACAATGCTTCCCCAATCAGCATCATGCCTTCATTTGTCATCTACAATCGCTCACTTTCTACTAAGAAATCTAAATAATTTTGATATAAATTTTTAAACTGACCGCGCGATACTTCAATTACGTCATCATATCCCTTCAGTTTAATAACGCCCTTTCGCATTTCTTGAATATACATCATATTCACAATATAGCGACTGTTAGGTTGGATAAACATTGATTCAGGCAAACTTTCATAGACCTTCGTCAAACTGGTGGACTTCATAACATACGACTCATCTTGAGTATAAATCGTAATATTACGGTTTTCATAGAGCGCAAAAACAATCTCCATAAGCTCCAAATTTAAAATCCCCGAATCAAATTTAAAAACAATACTATCGCGTTGGGTTAAGCGCGTCGTAAGCTGAATTAACGCCTCTGGCAACTGTAAATCCAATTCTTGCTTTAAGATATAGTCATAGACATTAAGACCAAAAGCGTCCTTAATATAGCCCTCATAGGAGGTGATAAAGATAACGACTGTACTTGGACTATCCAAAGAAAGACGTTTCGCTAATTCAACGCCATTTCGAGAACCCAATTCGATATCCAATAAAACAATATCGATCTTGGTCTGTTTTACACACGACAACACATCATCTGGATTATCAAAGATTAAGACACGATAATCAATATCTCGGCTAAGCAGTGTTTGATTCACAACTTCCCGAAGACGATCATGCATGATCGTTTCATCATCAACAATTGCTATTTTAATCATAACCATACCATTCCTTTGCCTAAATTATAGCATAACCTTTCCCTATAATTGAACCATAAAAAAACCTTGGTCCGTTACTAACCAAGGTTTTTTATTATTTTTTCTTTGGTAATTCCGGCTTATAGAAAGACCATAGCGATAATGTTGTTGCTTGATCTGAAATTTTCAACAGACCCTGTACAACGTGATTAACTATTTTTTTCATTGGCCTCCTCCTTCCGCCCCAAAAATCTGTATTGCTTCACATCCCCTTGATCAAAACAAATTTTGGTACGATGTGCTTCGTTTACATCAATGATAGAATGCAAACGGATCGTTATTCGTAATAACTGAAGTAACAATGCTTGACTATATGGTCAAGTATAACCAAGCGATAAAATCGATTATGTGCGATATAATGATTTATAGGAAGTCAATATATTATTTAGAATATCCCACCATACCTAAATAAGAGCTCCGAAGTGTGTTCATCTTCGTTTAAACATTCCTAACTGTTACTTAACTTCATCGAAAAGCAGTCGTCTCACCAAAGACGGTTGCACACGATTCATCACACACTGATGAATCATTATTATGGTGTGTGCTGCATACATACAAAGAAGGTTATGATTTTTTTTGTATTGTTATGCAAACCTATAATAACGGAAGAATGACATATTTTGATATTTTATGTATAATTTGTATGAAATTAAGGATATTTTGTATTTTTACACAAAAAAAGAAACTTGAGGTGCCAAATGGACACGAAATATTTACCTGGATTACGAATTCTCAAAACAACCCTTGCGGTTGCAATTTGTCTTATTGTTGCTTGGACATTAGATTATCCTGCTCCCTTCTATGCAGCAATTACTGCCGTACTGATGATGAAATCATCCCCTGAGCATGCTGTACGTGCTTCACTCGATCGAATATTAGGTACCCTCTTTGGAGGGATTATCGGTATCCTCTTTCTTCTTATTACCATCTATTTTAATATCCCTAATGATTCCTTAGGATACACCGTATTGATTGTACTGGTACTACTGGTTGATCTTACGTTATGTAAAATATTAAACCTTCGCGAATATGCAACATCCATGTCCGCAATTTTGGTTCTTGCGGTACTCCTTAATCATAATGGCACACAAGGGGATGCCATCCAATACATGATTCGCCGGATTCTAGAAACATTATTCGGAATCTTTATCTCGGTCATTATTAATAAGTACATTAATCATAAAGAAGACCTGTCTTAAATTTAAAAAGTCTCAACGACCGCAATCGTTGAGACTTTTTTAGTAAGCTACAATTCCATGTAGTAGCATCTGCATTGTATTTTCGACGGCTTCTTTTTGCGTTACATTTCCCACATACACCTGAACCCATGCAATTGAAACATAATTATTGATGGTATTGATAATCCATCCTTCATTAACGTTTTGATTCAACATCTTCTTTTTATACATTTTAATTACAACAGTATAAAGGGGTTTAAGGATTGCATGACATTCTTGTCGAAGTTCATCCGAATTCAGACCATCCGGATAATAATATAAGAAGTACACGCGATCACCCAATTCAATCAGTACATCTACAATATCTTTTAAAGATTCAAATAAATCCAGTTTACGTTCAAGTCCCTTTAGGGCTGTATCAATCTCCTCAATACAAGCGCGAGCCATTACGTCATAAAGCTCATCACGCCCTGTAAACGTACGGTGAAACGTCGCGCGACTGATACCGGCATTTTTTGCGATATCATTTACCGTAGCGGTCGGATTCATAATTATAAAGGGCACAGTTCTTCGAATAATTTCTTGTTGTTTCATCATAACCTCTTTGCGACATAAGTGTGTCATTCCACTTATAATACAACTGCCACATGGACAAGTCAAGGAGATTTGCGGTCATTTTTCACACTTATTTCATAATTAAATTGATTCCGTATCAAAACAACAAAAAAAGCGCACTTAATCGCGCTTTCGGTACTTCATATAAACCAACTGGCCCTTTGTATCACTTTCAATTAGATCAAGGTGGTGGCTGTTTATCGATTCATCAAATAATGGAATCCCCTTCCCCAGTAAAACCGGAGCAACCGCAATCCAATATTCATCAATAATCGCTGATGCCACAAGTTCTGAAACTAACATTCCACCACCAACAATCCAAAGATCTTTGCCTTCTTGTTGCTTTATGGCATTCAGTACTCCAACAACATCGTCCGAGATGATTGCCATGTTTTTACGCAGTTTTATATCCTGTGATGAAACAACATAGGTAAAGGAATCCTCATACGGATAGACATCCGGTGAAAGTACTTCTGTAACCTGTTCGTATGTTTTCCGCCCCATGACGACGGTATCAATGGATTTGTAGAACCAATCATAAGTATCATCATCTAAAGAGTTATAAGGGTCTAACCAATCAATAGCTCCCTTCTCATCCGCGATATAGCCATCCAGACTCATGGCAATGAATAGTTTAATTTTTCTCATCATACCACTTCCTAAGTTCTACGAACTAGTCTTCGCGCATCACTTTACCCGTCATCGCATCAATTTTAATATCGATCGATTTTTGATGTGCACCAACAATCTCAACCTCATAGACTAAGGCATCATCCTTCTTCTTGAGTTCAACTTCCACAAAATGTCCAGGCTTAACTTTTAATGCTTGATGCATTGCATCCGAAACAGGAATCACCGTATCAAATTCATCCCGCGTAAATCCATCCCGTTCAACCTCAAGCTGTTCTTCATGGTCCAAGTATTCATTTGTCTCCGAAAGAATGGCATGATTACTATTAAATACGATTTCAACTTCACTATCTTCAATCGCTGCCTTAACCTCATAGACTCCCTCTTCATGAAGAGGTCTGTAGGCAACTTCCGTAATGATTGATTGTTCATCGTGTAACGAGAAATAAAAATCAAGTGCATCTTCGAAGGAAACATCAGGGAGATGGTTTGGATTTTCTGTATTTGGTTTGATTGGTGGAAGCTTTTGAACTTCTTTATCAACGGGATGTGGCTTTATCGAAGTCGCAGTTTTCCCGCGATCGGAGCACCCAGCAGTAATCCCTAACATCAAACAAATACAAATGATCTTTCTCATGTCGACAGTCCTTCCTCATTATCTTCTATTTACATTTTAGCACACACATCTCATAACAACTGTGTGTTGTATTGTGATTTTAATAAAAAAAGAAGCCGAAGCTTCTCTATTTTAGAATAACAGTGGTTTCACAACATAGAAGAACAGTAAAACAATTACCCCTAAAACAATTCGATAAACACCAAATGCTTTAAAGTCATTCTTCTTAAGATAATTTAATAGGAAACGGATTGCGAATACCGAAACGATAAAGGACACAACCATTCCGACAACTAGTAAGCCAAACTCAGAGAACATAAATCCATTCCCTTTAATGAAGAACTTCGCTAATTTTAAAATACTTGCCCCAAACATAACGGGTACTGCCAAGAAGAATGTGAATTCTGTAGCGACAATGCGGGACACACCAATAATCAATGCCCCAACGATTGTTGCACCGGATCGTGATGTCCCTGGGAATACAGCTGCAATTAATTGGAATAGTCCAATAATCAATGCCGTTTGATATGTAATTTCAGAAATTTTTGTGATTTTTGGTTTCGCATTTTTATTGCGATTTTCAACAACAATGAAAATTACCCCGAATAAAATTAACATAATTGCGACAACGGTCGGATTATACAAATGTGCGTCAATCCAGTCATCAAATAGAATTCCAACAATTCCAGCTGGAATGCAAGCAACCACAATCTTTAACCACATATTGATGATGTCTTTTTCGACAGTTATGTTTCCCGCTTTATTTTTCTTAAATGGGAACAACTTATGCCAATAAATAACGACCACGGCGAGAATTGCACCTAATTGTATCACCACAAAAAACATGGATTTAAATTCAGGTCGTGCATTCAATTTTAAGAATTCATCTACAAGAATCATATGACCTGTACTACTGATAGGTAACCATTCTGTAATTCCTTCAACGATACCGAGGATTATAACTTTTAATAACTCAATCAAACTAGAGTCCTCCTATTTATATTATGCCTATAACAGACTATGATTAGAATAACATATTGAGGACTTGTTGTGATGAATTTAGTGTAAATTTTAGTAAAACATCATGATTGTTATTTTATGTGATTCTTTTTATCACTTATAATTCGTAACACAAGACCTAATCCTAAAAGTGTATAACCACGATATTGAGGTGTAATACCTGTTTGCGGTAAAGATTCACTTACGATACCAAAATGAACTACTGGTTTTTCAGGTTTGACACCTTCATCACGTGATGGTGGTGAAACAGGATCTTTGGGTTTAATAATTGGTTTTTTCAAATCGTCAATTGGTTTTAATCCCCCATCTACGGGTTCTTTTGGTTTTATTGGGTCTACAGGATCCGCTGGTTTTACGGGATCTACGGGATCTTTTGGTTTTACGGGATCCACGGGATCTTTTGGTTTTACGGGATCCACGGGATCTTTTGGTTTTACGGGATCTACAGGATCTTTTGGTTTTACGGGATCTTTGGGATTTTCGGGATCGATTGGATTTGTGGGAACAACTGGATCGATTTCTATGGGTTCCGGTTTGGCTTTAACCGTAACCGCGACGGATTGTTCTTCACCATCTTTAGTGCGATAACGGATGTCCGTTTGACCTTCTTTAAGCCCTTTAAATATCATATCCTGACCATTATTTTGAGGTGTTCCTTCAAGATATGCTTCATCCCAAATCCATTTTCCTTGAGCTGGTTTCGGACTGAGTTTAAAAGTATTCCCTACTTCAACGTCCATTGAACTCGGTAAGTTTTTAATGACCAAAACAAGTTGGTTCAGGGATTGTTTGAGCTTGTCGACCATATTATCAATAAGATTTTGATCAATCCCTTTTTGATTGCGAAGTGTTTTCGCTTCTTGAAGTGAGGTCATTAAATTCGTAAAGGAAGTTTGGGTGTAATCGGCAGCATTTAAATTGGATGCTTGACTGATTAGAATATCTAATTTTTTCATATCCAAGCCCCCTACTTTTACTTTCGCAACGGCTCGTGTTCCATTTTTAAGTTCCGCAATGACTGCAGCTTCACCAGCATGCTCCCCTGTAAATTTAAGGCCGGCTATGCTCACGTGTTCCTCGTTGCTTGTAAGTAATCGTGTTACAACTTCAGGATTGCTTGGATCATTGTTTTCTATTGTAAATTTCGGAGCAACAACCGTTCCCGAATTAATTTCGTAGACGTTTTTCTCAAAGCTTAGCGTTGGTTTGTATTGTGGTTGATCCACAACTTCAACCTCATACTCTAATTTTTCGTACGCATTTTGAACCGTAATTTTTGCTTTACCGTTTTGATGGGCTTCAATTTCGCCCGTATCAAGAGCTGAAACAATGTGTGGAGCATCCGAATCAAAGGTACGTGTTCCCTCTAACTCATAAGATACAAGTTTACGTTTTTCTCCAACCTTCATTTGAAGTTTCAGCGATTCTTCTTCAAATACTTCTATAAGTGCAACAAGATCAATGCCATTTTTATCTTGGATTTTAATAAAAGTCGCTCCAGGTTTAATGCCCGTTACAAGTCCTTTATCATTCACACCCGCAACATCACGATCTTCCGATTCAAACGTTGGTGTCTGCCATTTAAAATTACCTGGTTCAAGTTGAATTTGTTCACCCACTTTTATTTTAAACTCATCCACTTTAAGGTGTGGTTTGGGTGTGCCGGGTACCACAGTTTTATAATTGGTTTCAAGCATTCCGGCATCAACTGCGGATATCACAACTTCTTGACCTTTTAAATTCGTCACATCCACATCAAAGGCATGACGGGATACAAGATCATAGGGTGTATACTGTTTCTTTAGCGGACGGTTTACTTGGACTTTGTCATTATAAACAGGATAAAGGGCAGTTTGCGTTAAAAATGTATTATCACTGCTTTCCACATGCATCATCACCGTTCCATTTTTTTCTGTAAACCTAATTTTATCTTGCGGAATGACTGGTTTTGTATGATCGATATGAATTGTATGAACAAGTTCTTGATCAATTCCTTTACGATATCCCAAATCAGCACTGATTTTTAAATCATAGCGACCTTCTGGGAGCGGATTTTTATGTTGATCTAGGCCTGTAAACGTTGAGAAAGGCCAGAAAAGGATGTTTGGAACTTGTTTTCCATAGGTATTGTTGTAGAAGGTTTTACGAATATTTGGACGTTCTTCTTTCATAATGACCTGTTTTGTTTGTTTGTTGGTAATTTCCAAGGTCATGGATTCAACATTTCTTAATTGACCTAAATTAATTCCATTCAACTTATCAAACAAGCCATCTCCATTTGGAGAGAGTACAAAACGACTTGGATTTGTATGAATCATCCGACGATCAAAAATATTACCACCCATGGGCATTTTGTCAGAACGATAACGGTGTGCATAGTTACTTGCACGGACACCCATCTCATATTCCGCGGCATGATCAAAGAGGGGTGGCTTTTCCCAATCACCATAAAACGCTAAGAATGGAATGCTGATTTGTGGATGACTGGCATGCGTGAGTTGTACAAAACCTTCCACATACGTGCCATTTTCAAATTCCTGGTTGAGTCGATTTTTTTCAGCCTGGGTAAGTTGAACGGTAATCGATACATCCTTTGTTTCCTGCGGCTTTACCGTCACCGATGTAGATCCTGAACGTGTTACATCCGCACTTCGGTTATCATCCGTCATAAACACACGTTCGCGATGATCATCCATGATACTGCGTTTGATTGCGGGTACACTCACTTTTTCTTGAATTTGATACGTTTCGGCTTGTGTTCCGATATTGGTAACTTTAAATTTTAACGTATAATTACCCGTTTTGTTTTGGTCATCTCCCAATTCGATTTTAGGGCGATTGGAGCCATCATGATTTTGCTTGGGATCAACACTTAAATAAACTGGGGTCTTAATAGCAGCATTAATATCCATCATCCCTGCCCCTTGTTTTCGAACCGGTTGGGGCGCACCATCTTTTTGTACAATTGGATGGGCGGTACTCATCAATAGATTATTGGTAAGTTCCATCTTTTGAATGTTGGTAAGGCTTCCAAATTTATCATTTAAGTATTGTTTCATTAATGCGGATGCCCCTGCAACATGCGGTGTTGCCATGGATGTTCCGGACATCTCATCATAATTACGTCCATTTAATCGGGGCATTGCGGAACGTATCCATGCCCCTGGCGCTGAAATTTCTGGCTTAATACTAATGTTAGGAGTTGTCCCGATACTGGAGAAACCAGAAAGGGTGACTTGAGTTGGATCAACGGTCTTACTTCCCGGACGATATTTCGTATTATTCACACTTGCTACAGATACCGGAGACGCATACGTTGACGGACTCCCAACAATACCGTGGTCGGGATCTGAAGCAAGCGTTAAATCATTCCCATATAGGTTTTTCTCAGAAGCGGACATGGCATTTCCTGCCGCAACATCGAGGACAATACCGTTATCTCGAATACGATTATACATATCGTTTGTAGGCTTGTAGGCATCATGCATAAACCCCGCATCACTACCCAAACTCATATTAATGACATCAACGCCTAAATAAACACAATCTTCCAATGCCGATACCAAGCTAATATCACTGGCCCCACCGCCTTTATCGCTAAACACTTTAAAAATCATGAGTTGCGCCTCCGGTGCAACGCCTCTAAAATCTGCTTGATCTTTTCCCGCTACAGTTCCTGCAACGTGAGTTCCATGGGCTAAACGTCCATAATTATGCGCACTCGGATCAACAATCGGATCGTTATCGGCATAGTCATAAACAAATGGAACTTTATCATTGATATAAACATGATCTACAGTAAGTCCGGGTGTATTGGCTGTCGCCTTGAGTTTTTTATTATTTAAAACCGTTTGGATCTTTTGTTTATTAATTCTAAATTGTGTTGGTGCTACCGCAAAGGCAGGATGTCCTGTATCAAGACCCGTATCCAAAACCGCTACCACAGTATTCTCACCTTTGTAGTGTGATTGCGTCCAAACGGTATCCGAACCAATGGTACGATTACTATCAACCATTTGTGGTTCGGGAATGTCATAGGTTTGACTGACAAAAGCACTCTTAACGCCCTCAATATCTTTTATTAAATTAAGATCATCCAAGGATGCTTTCAGAGAAAAACCATTCATAACCCGTGTAAAATTACGCTCTACTTCCACATCCTTTTGAATCACTTCAGAAATCTTATCAACTACAACGTCATGAGATTTGATTAAGTTTTCTTCGAGGTCTTGAGCTTGTTTGGTTTCTGAAAACGCCCCTAAACTACCAACCCTATGGATCTCATTTTCGTAATCTAAAATTGGTCGTGCTTCCAGTTCTACGATAATATCGACTGGGTCACTGGGATCAACTGAAACCTCAGATGCGTCCTCTTCAACATCCGTCGCTTCTTCATCCAGAATCGCTTGAACGATCGATATATCATCCACTGGTGTGAGTTCTGCACCAATTCCTTCGTCATTTGCACGGATATTTGTGCCGGTTGTAATCACTAAAAGAAGTGAAAGAACTATGGGCATCATCGCTTTAAATCGTTTCTTCATAAAATCACCGCTATCCTTATATATAGTATTTATTATTTTCTTTTTTTTATAATACATGAATTATTTTTTGATAGGTTAAGATTTAAGAAAGTTTCCAAAATCATCAAAAATCGCGTGATTTTATATCAAATTCAGAGAAATTTAAGCACAACATTGACCACATAAAACAAAAAACGTCTCTTTAAAGACACAAAAAAACTCTCGTTTCCGAGAGTTAAATGATAATGTTTTAATTAAGCAACTTTAACGTTGATAGCTTTATCACCACGTGTATCACTTTCAATATCGAAAGTAACAACATCACCGTCATTTAAAGTTTTAAAACCATCGCTGATAATTCCTGAGTAGTGTACGAAAATTTCTTTTCCACTGTCAGTAATGATGAATCCAAAACCTTTATCTGCATTAAAGAATTTTACTTTTCCTGATTCCATAAGTATGCCTCCAGTTCTAGTTAATTAAGAAGGTCATGCTTACCTTGTTCACACAATTGCAATGAGTATCTTATAACTTCTAAAGTATATCACAACATCTTCCCAATTACTACTAAACATTTTAACTTATTCATTTCTCACCAAAATCCCATATTTAAAAGTTTCATCCATTTATCTTGTTGCTCCCAACAATCTAACGTAAAATTAATCTATAGAAATGAGGATGCCTATGAAGAATCTATTTAAATTAATAATCAAAGTGGTCTTAGCTTTTTTACTGATTGTTCTAATTGTGTTGGGTGGATTTATAACCTATGCTTTTGTTACCGATTATAAGCCAGAGCCGCGCATTCAACTCGAGATTGATCAGGGAACCCACCAGTCCACGATTACAACGGATAAACTCTATTCAATTTTAACGTATAATATTGGCTATGGTGCTTTAGGAAAAGATCAAGACTTCTTTATGGATGGCGGAAGTAAAGCTGGGGCTGATTCCTACGATGAAGTGATGACAAATATGGATGCGATCAATCAATTCTTCATCAAGCAAGATCCTGATTTTGCGTTCTTTCAAGAAGTTGATTTATCCGGTAATCGCAGTTATGACATTAATCAGTATGAATTGTTGCGTAAAACCGAATACAACGGTATTTATGCTCCCAATTACAAAGTGAAATACGTACCGGTTCCTTTTACACATCCAATGGGTGGAGCAGAAAGTGGTATTGTAACCCTTTCAAAATCCGTTCCAACGCTTTCTGAACGTTATCGTTTCGATGGAGAAGAACCAATGATTAAACAATTATTTGATCTAAAACGAGCATTTAGTATGACGCGCTATCCAACGGATAACGGTAAAGAACTCGTTCTTATTAACGCTCACTTCTCTGCTTTTGATGAAGGCGGTAAAGTCCGTGTTCAACAACTTGCCCAAATGCGTCATGTGCTTGAAACCGAGTATGCTCAGGGAAATTACGTTATTTTAGGTGGTGACTTTAATCATGAGTTACCGACAACGGATGCGCAACATTTTCGTTGGACGGATGCTTATCCAGATTGGATTATGAAGCTTCCTGACGACTTTGCCCCCAAAGGGTATCATTGGGGTGTAGACCCTACAAATCCTTCGGTACGGGCCGTCGATAAGGCTTACCGTCCTCAAGAGACCTTTACCGCAGTCATTGATGGTTTCCTCGTATCGGATAATATTGAAATCAAGCAAACAATTGGACATGGAACACTTAACTTTGAACATTCCGATCACAACCCGGTATCCATGACCTTTAAGTTAAAATAAAAAACGTAGCCATACGGTTACGTTTTTTACTAGGACCAACGTTTGGATCAAGCATACGATTGCATCCAATTGTCTTATCTTTAATCATGGGGTAAATGATCGACTAATTTCTTAAATACAGCATGACCTAACGGTTGGCAATGAATCACGTCACTTTTAAAGGTATGCATATTTTCAAAGCGGAGCGTCATTTCTGAATCCTGTACAGTAATGTGATAGTCATTAAAATCATAACGTTTTTTGACACGAAAGAGTTGGTACGAAATAATACGGGTATCATCCAGTTCAAATCGAATGGCATCCTTAAGAATAATAAAGTAAATACACAAAATAGAGACAACCCCACCAAGAGATACATAGATGCCTAAAACATTGGCCCAATCAAGGCGTGTTTGGTTTTGAAGGATCAATGTAAGCACGCTTAAAAAAACAAAGATTATTAGAGCACTTAGAAGATACCTGTTTAAAACACGTGTCAGAGGTCGTTTAAACGTTCTCATCATGACCCTCCTTTTTGTAAGATTATACAAAGTTAACACGAAATTTTAGTTAAGAACGTGTGATATTTTTATACAAAAAAACACGTTTCAACGATTGTCGATGAAACGTGTTTTGTATATTATCTATTGAATTGTGAGAAGGTCTGCTGTTGAGGGATCAACAGCTTCATCTTCTTTATGAAGTGTAATGGTTTGTCCTGATGTAAAGATAAAAGGACTTACTAAGGATTTGCCTTGTGCTTTCACAAAGTCGATATCAACATGCGTTAAGACATCGCCTTGTTTCACCTTATCACCTTGTTGTACTACAGCATGAAATCCTTCACCTTTTAATTCTACCGTATCAATACCAATGTGTATGAGAACCTCAAGCCCTGAATCCGTTAGAATACCGAATGCATGACCTGTAGGAAAAATCATCGTAACCTCTCCACTCATTGGCGCAACAATTTCACCATCTGTAAGTTCGATTGCGTAACCATCACCCATCATTTTTTGAGAAAAGACTTGATCTGGAACCGACGTTAATGAACGTGCAATTCCAGTTCCAAATGCTTTCATTGTTTCTTCTTTTTTCTTAAATCGTTCAAACATGGTGAACCTCCATTTATATTTTAAAAATTCTGTTCAAACTCGTACTTATGTTAGTAACGAAACCTACTCGTCAATACCTAAGATATCAACAATATTATTTTTATAGAGAATTGCTTTCGCGCCATAAATCGCTTGAATGCCATCTCCAACCACAAGTACATCCGTAGCACCAAGTGCTTTTAAACCTTCTTTGTTTACGCTATCTTGAGATTTTACCGCTACACGCAAACGTGTAATACATGCGTCAACATCTTCAATATTTTCTTGACCACCAAGATATTCAATAATCTTAATGGAGTCATCTTTTAATGAATCTTTCGTTGTAACCGCTGCTTCTGGAGCTGCCTCATCTTCACCACGACCTGGTGTTGGTACATTGAATTTCAAGATATATGTCTTGAATACAAAGTAATAAATTACAAACCAAAGTGCCCCTACTGGTAAGACATAGAGCCAGTGTGTTTTAGCTTGCCCTTGTAAGATTCCAAAGAGTAAGAAATCAATAAATCCACCTGAGAATGTGTTCCCAATTGAAATACGAAGAACATCCGCAATTAAGAAGGATACACCGTCTAAGAACGCGTGAATTACATAAAGGACTGGAGATACAAATAAGAACATAAATTCAATCGGTTCTGTAATCCCTGTAATAAATGATGTAAGTGCAACACCTAAGAATAAACCACCATATTGTTTGGCTTTATCTTTCGGTACACAGTGATACATTGCAAGACATGCTCCAGGTAAACCAAACATCATCGTTGCGAAACGACCTGCAAAGAATCGCGTTCCTTGTGTATAAAGACCGACATGGTTTGGATCTGCAAGTTGCGCAAAGAATATTTTTTGAGCACCCGCTACAGAAACACCATTTACAACTTCAACACCACCAAGCTCTGTAAACCAGAACATTGGATAGATCATGTGGTGAAGCCCTGCAGCACCACATAAACGCATTAAGAATCCGTAAAGGAATGTTCCGATAGGACCTAAAGTAGCAATAAAGTCCCCGCAACTTACAAGAAGTTGTTGGAAGGGAGGCCAAACAAGATAGAATGCGGCTCCTACAAAAATTGCTGCAAACGAAGTAATAATTGGCACAAAACGGGATCCTCCAAAGAATCCAAGAACTTGTGGCAATTGAATATTGTGGTATCGGTTATGGAAATATACCGCAACACTACCGATTACAATACCACCAATAACACCAGTATCAATCGCTGCCCCTTCAGGACTAAAAATCCCAAGAAGCGCCGTCATGGTTCCATTCATGACAAGATAACCAACAACACCCGCTAAAACCGCTGTTGCTTTATCTTTTTTCGCAAGACCTGCACAAAGACCAATTGTTAAGAGTAATGCAAGATTTCCAAATACAGTACTTCCGGCTGCAGACATAACTTGGAATACAGCCTGTAAGATTGGTTGATTTAAAAATGGATAAGCTGCTACAGTATTTGGGTTTGATAGTGCTCCACCAATCCCTAAGAGCAATCCAGCAGCTGGAAGGATTGCAATTGGCAACATAAATGATTTACCAATTTTTTGTAGTTGTTTAAACATTATTTCTCCTTAATCGCTTCTATAAAGCGTGTCGCAATTTCTTGAGGACGGGTAATGGCACCCCCTACAACAGCACTATGAACCTTTAAATCCATAATACGTTTTAATTGCTCGGGATAATGTATTTTCCCTTCCGCAATTACGGGAACCTTTACCGATTGAACCATCTTCTCTACCAGTTCAAAATCCGGTCCATCAACATTTTTAGAATACGATGTGTAGCCTGCAAGTGTACATGAAACACAATCGAAACCAATACGTTCTGCCTCGATGACTTCTTCAAGAGTTGAGCAGTCTGCCATTGCTAGACGTCCACCATCATGAATTTGTTTGACGAGGTCTTCCGTTTTCACGCCCATGGGACGAACACGGTTTGTTGCATCAAGTGCAATCATTTCACATTCCGTTTCAAGAAGTGCTTCAACCTCTTGATGTGTTGCAGTGATGAACACTTCACTGCCTTCATAGTTTTTCTTAATAATACCAATTACCGGTAAATCTACCATCTTTTTAATTTCATTGATATCATTAACCCCTTGAGCTCGAATCCCTACAGCACCTGCTGCCTTTGCAGCAATCGCCATACGACCCATAATCATCGAGCTTTGTAACGGTTCCCCATCAAGTGCTTGACAAGAAACAATAAGTCCGCCTTTCACAGCTTCTAACATAATCTAACCTCCTCAACACTAAGAGTGTTGTAAATTGTAAATGTGTAGTGCAATATAACCAATTTCTGATTCAGGAAGTTGAATATTAAACTCTTGATCAAGCATTAATGCAAGATCTTCAGAGATTTCATAGGCTTCACAATACCGTTCACGTAGAATATCAATCAATGGATTCGTAAGGGTTACATTATCTTCTGAACGTTTAAATGCAAATTTGAGGTGTGTAATTAAACGTGCTTTTCCCACACTATTTTGAGTGAATTCTTCTGGAATACGATTGTTGATAAAGTCGACGGATGCAGTAATCACCTGAGCATAAAAGGCGCTGTTTGAAACCTTACCTTGATGCATGGCAGCATGTAAATGGAGAATTACCGAGCCAACCTCAGAATGAGGGAGTTCTACATCCAATTCGGCATTGATCATTTCAACCATATGTTTTGAAATATCATAAAGCTCAGAATACATAAGATAGTATTCCTCGGTGAAGAAGTTGCTCATCTTAACGCGATTATGATAACGATAAATCGCAAAATTAATATGATCGAGTAATGAGATATGAATCGATTCATCAAATTTATAATTAAGGGTTTTTTCCGCATAAGCAATTGCCGCTTCCGTAACGAGCAATACGTGATCATCCGTGTTCATAACGATCTTTTCATACTGACTCATTTTATCTAAATCTTGAATACGGTAAAAACTTGTGACAGATTCCTCATCGATGACCGCTTTGCTCTTAGCGTCAAAGCCGATGCCCTTGCCAATCAAGATATAGTCATACTTATCAAGTTGGGCAAAGACAATATTATGGGTGAATGCTCGAACTACTTTGAACTGATTCTTCATACGTTCATCTCCTTCTTCCTGGATTACACTAGAGCTCCTGCAACAAAAAAACAACTATCCTCGCTGAAAACAAGAGCTCACGAAAAAAAATTCGAGTCGCTAATGCCTATATGCGAAATATAGTTGCACGCATATGGATTATAGCCGAAATCCCTTACAAAATCAACGAGTTTGTAAAATATATTTAAAATTTCACATTGTTGAAAATCATTACCGGAATATCTTCCATTTCTATACATATATTAAATTAATTATCATTTTTTATCAAATTTATCACCAAGATATCACAACGCGCCGTTTTGCCACGCGGTTTAATTATTTCAAATTAAGCGTATAATAGAAATATAAGTAAAAAAGGAGTATCTATGATTACGATTAAATCAAAACGCGAAATTGACGGTATGTATCAATCCGGTCAATTACTCTCATCCATTCATGAGGCTTTACGAGACTTTATTAAAGCAGGAATATCAACACATGATATCGACCAATTTGTACAAAAAATGATTGAGGACAACGGTGGCGTTGCTGCCCAAATCGGTTATGAAGGTTATAAATACGCAACATGTTGTAGTGTAAATGACGAAATGTGTCACGGCTTTCCTACCCATAAAAAATTGAAAGATGGCGATCTCGTTAAGGTAGACTTTTGTGTTGATCTTAATGGATTTCTTTCCGATTCATGTTGGGCATACTGTGTTGGAAATAATCCAAGTCCAGAAGTAAAACAATTAATGGAAGTTACTGAAAAGGCGCTTTACATCGGCATCGAACAAGCCCAAGTTGGCAATCGTGTTGGTGATATCGGTGCAGCCATGGATGAATACATCACACAATTCGGTTATAAGATGTCATTGGATTTTTCAGGACACGGGCTGGGTCCTACCATTCACGAAGAGCCCATGGTTCCTTTTGTCGGTGTTTACGGAACAGGTGCTAAGCTCAAAGAAGGCATGGTGATTACGGTAGAACCGATTGTTAATGAGAGCACACCTTATGCGAAATTAGACGATAACGGATGGACTGCCCGTACCAATAACGGATGTCTTAGCTGTCAATATGAACATACTTTCGCCATTACGAAAGATGGTCCCTTCATTACAACCAAACAAAAATAAAACGTTCCGGCATCAGCCCGAACGTTTTTTTATGCATCCGTGTATTTTAATTTACGTCCACAATATTCACAAGGAATGGTTTCATGTTGGATTACTTCATTTGAAGCACCACACCCAGGACAGCGAATCATCTTCGACTGGACGCGCGCTTTATAATTTGAGACAAATAAACCTTCAATCATTTTTGAATCACGATTAACACTCATATCTTGAAGATAACCTTTTCGTACAAGTTGATCTAAATCTTGTAAAGTCTCTTGATATGTTTGATCCATTGATCGCGCAAGGGTATCAATCGAAAAAATTCCTTTTTTAAAGATAAGTTGATTGTATGCGAGATATCGTTCTAAGTTTAAGTTTGATTTGGTTGCGGAATAAACCATCGCCAAGCCACCAAACATAAATGCAACACCAAGAATCATTCCACTGTAATCATATCGGTATGCATCTTGCACTTCCGTGACCAATCCGAAAAGTCCAAAGAAAAATAGCACAACACCCCACACTAAACGTCCTGTTTTGCGTTGATAAAGTCTTGTTTTGGGGTTAATAGTTATTTTTTTAAATTGCATAGTCTATTTCATTTCTAAGCGATCAGCTTTATTCTTAACAATTAAAAGTAAGATGATAAGAAGTGCATGAATCACAATTTGACCAATTAAAAGGGTTTGGTCTGCTTGATGAATAAGAAATGCTACGATAAGTGTATAACTGATTGATAAGAGTGCATAGAGTGCTGTGATGGTCGTGACACTGCTTTTTAAGAATGTTGACTTCATCGTACCCACAAACCCGGTGATTAAAAAGAAAACAACCTCAGTAGTTAAAATCCAGATAAACGATATCTCGGTAATCATCCCACTGAGATATCCAATCAAGATCGTCGCAAGCACGGTAATTAATCCGATGATATTATAGTTTTTATTCATGGTCATCAACCTTCTTTCCACATGATCCACAGAATTTCGCATTATTTGTTAACAGTGCGTCACATGATGGACATTGTTTTTGAAGTTGGATTCCGCACTCATGGCAAAATTTTTGCGAAGCATCCTTGAGGTCTGCATGACATCCAGGACATTGTTTTTCTTCATGATTAAGCATTTCGGAACATGTCCCACAAAACTTATCCGAGTCCATGACTTTCGCACCACAATGAGGACACGACGTATCCTTATCAACACTTAGCGTGCCCATGGTTTCACTCATCGTTTTACCAAGACCTGCGCCAAGACCTAATCCCATTCCAGCACCCATAACACTACCCAAACTTCCTTCATTTTGCGCAGCACCTACCAATGTATCGAAAGAACGCTCCTGTTTGTAGTCGTATCCAACAATATCCATCTCAGCACGTTTTGAAAGTGCTTCTTTAAGACGCATAACCGCAGCATCAGTATCTGGAACACTGATATCCGCAATATAGAAATTTAAGAGTTCAATTCCATATTCAGAAAATGTTGGCTGCATTTGTTCTTTAACGTATTCTGAAAGTTCTTTAAGATATGCATTCAACTCCAGCACGGTAATACGTTTTTCCACAAGGTAGGTAGAAATTGCATCTTTCACATGCGTGTTATAAAATCCTCTAAAATAGTTAATAATTTCATCACGACCAAAACTTTTTAACGTTCCAACAAGTTTTATGAGAAATGCCTTTGGATCGTTGACCGTAATTCCAAATTGACCGTATGCGCTTAAAGGCACGTAGATCCCATACTTAGGATCTTGAATTTGAATGGGTGATGTTGTTCCCCACTTAATATCAAGTGTATGTGCTTTATTAACAAACCATACTTCAGCCTTGAATGGCGATTTCTTACCAAAAGGTAGGTTGACGATTTTATTTAAAAGCGGAATGTTTGCGGTATCTAAGGTATGTCTTCCTGCTTCAAAAACATCATAGGCAACGCCCTCTCTATATAAAACTGCCGCCTGTGATTCATTCACAATAAGTTGTGTAAATGTTGTGAGTTCATCGCCTGGATATTTCCAAGCGAAGATATCTTGATTTCCTTCATATTTAACGATATCAATTAATGCCATAATAAGCCTCCTATTTTTCTAGTGTAAAGGTTCCCGTTAATAAGGTGCGATTACTCTCTGATACAACGGTGAATTCGAGTTGATCCCCGCTATTGATTTTCATGACAGAATTGCTGTGTTCTTCCAATTCATACAAAACTTCTTTCGGTTCATTTGGATTAATGAAGCTTCGACTTGATGCTGGATAATTCGAACGTTTACGCCCTGTATTGACCGATTCAAGTGCCGTTTGTAAATCAGTCACCTGGATTGGTCGGGTACCGTGATTTTCAAATCGGACCCGATACACCATAGACCGTTGCACCCCTTTTTCCGCGTAGCGTCTTCCTTCACGGTAGGATGGTTTGTATTCAGCATTAATAAAATCGATACGTTCCAACGTTGCGGATAAAAGTCCGTCCTCAGATTTAAACGTAACATCGGGTAAATATTGCTCAGTTACCACACCATGACCATTCGCTGAACGCAGCATATTTGTCGGTAATGCAGCTGATGTATCATAGATTTTCGCAACTTCGGTTTCAGCAATCGGAAGATCCAATTGACGATAACTTTCAAACAAGCGATCATCCGATAAGTCATCTTCAAAATCGATTTCAGGCGACTCCACTTTAATGCCGCCATCCATAAAGAGATTGGCATAATGAGTCGGACTCAACGCAACCAAGAGATCTCCTGCTTGGGACGATTCGGGTTGTATCGTAATTTGCCCGCCCGTTGCAGATGCACTGGTCCAATTTAAATTTGGGTAACTGGCATCGGTTTTAATCGCGGTAAGATAATCCCGTTCAAAATTGAAATTTTGAAAATTCTTCACCACAATTGGTTCTTGTTGGTGATTTTCCATAACTACATGGATAATCAAATACCGTTTTGTTTTTGGCGTTCGTGATGCAGTTCCAATCTGAATTGCTTGTTCAAGTTCAACAAGTTCATATCCTTGAAATACAACATCAACTTTATTGGCATTATAGGTGTAGGGTTTTTCCAGTTTGAAAAGTGATTGCGAGACTGGAGCACCCAATGACTCAAAATAAGTATATGTATCGGTAAAGTCATAGGATCCCGTGATGGTTTCATAGTTTTGCACATTGGTATAACGGGCTGAACGCATTTGCGCTGGACGATTTTCCCATCCCAACCATGTTACCGTCATCAATCCCACCAGAATGAGCAGAGCCAGCACTTTATAATCTTTAATCCGTTTTTTTAATTGTTTACAATTCAATGCATCCACCCCTTTTTTATCTTAATTTTAGGAGTTCCCAACGAATTTCATGGTGCAATGTTATAAAACATTGGTATTATGTTCTAAACGTCAAAAAAAAGACAGTTTATACTGTCTTTCCTAAATTCAAATCTCAACCGCACCACCCAAGGTGCGGTTGTTTTTGTATAATAAAAGGAGCCCACCCGACTAAAAGGAGCTCCCATATGAAGTATAAACAATTAGATAAAAAAATGAAAGACCAAATTGATATTCTATTAAGCATCGGCTACTCTATGCGCAAGGCAGCACGTAAACTCAATATATCTCATTCTACGATTTCTAGATATAAAAATAATGTCTATAAGAAACGAACGATTGATATTCGAGAAAAATATTCCCACTTAATCGAATATCT